>JBBSLF010000144.1:0-2203 GCA_038255505.1 Candidatus Limnocylindria bacterium | reverse complement strand
CAACCGGAGCCCGAACCACAACCGGAGCCCGAACCACAACCGGAGCCCGAACCACAACCGGAGCCCGAGATCGCGTCGGAGCCGGATCTGGCGCCGGCGACGATTGACGACCCGTGGGATCGTCGCGATTCGACGCAGGTGATGCCGAGGTCCTGGGTTCCTTCGACGACGACGACGACGCCGCCGCCGTCGGAGGAGCTGACTCCATCGAGCGCCGCCGTTCGCACGTCGCTGGGCGACAGCGTCATCGAGACCGACGATGCACCGGATGAGCGCCCATCGACCGCTGAACAGGCGGTGCCGTGGCTCATCGGCGTCATCCTGCTCCTGGCGGGGATGGTGATCGTGCTGCTCGCGCTGATCTTTGCCGGACCGGAATCGCTTGGCGCGCTGGGTGCCAGTCCGTCGGCTTCTCTATTGGCGGTTGTTCCGAGCACCTCGGCAGACCAAAGTTTGGCGCCAACGCCCAGTCCGCGGCCGTCTGTGAGTCCGACTGCTACCCCTACGCTCGAGCCAACGCCATCCGCGGTTCCCCCGTCCGCGTTCGGGCCGCTCGAGATGGTCTACCAGGGCAGGTCGGCGGCGCTCGCGCCCATTTACCTGCTTCGGCACGACTTCACCACGGAGGCCGAGCCCGAGATCATGGCCCAGGACGCGACCCTCGACGTGCGGCGATTTGCCTGGTTACCGGACGGGACCGCCGGCGCCGGACTACTTGCCGATGTGCTCGTGTCGATCGAGCCCGGCGAGGAGAAGCGCCGGCTCGGCGATGGAATCACGACCGTAACCTTCGACGCGGACGCCTCCACCATCTACGCGGTGCGTGTGACCCAGGATGGGGCCAACGATGTCGCCACCGTGCTCAGTATCGACTTCGGCTCGGCTGATACGACCGAGCTCGCGAGCGTTACCTTCGCGCGGCCCGATCTCGGCGCGCAGGAGGTGATCGCTGAGGCACAGTTCACCGATGACGGAGGGCCGATCCGCCTCTTCTTCATGGAAGGTGGCGCATTGCGACTCTGGGCGCTTGACGCGGGCACCTGGGATATCGAGGTCGCCAGCGGTGATGTCACCGAGGTCGACGAAGCGCTGCCGAGGCTGTGGGCGCCCGACGGCTCGCGCCGCGTGGGAGCGGGATCTGAGGATGGCACGACGACGTTGACGCTCGTCGACGCGGATGGCGAGACTCTCGCCGAAACGACGATCGCCGGTCGGGTGAGCCACCTGCGCTGGTCGCCCGATGGCGAGCGGCTGACGTTCACGTTGGGCCGCTCGGCTGCCGCCGGCGGCGTCCTCCAGGATCTGTTCCTGTGGGACCTCGTCGACGATGATGCTCCCATGCAACTCACCTCAAGCGGTGCCGCGTTTGGCGCCGAATGGCTCGGCAGCCACCCTCTCTGGCGCGGGGAATAGATCGATGCCAAGGCCCGATATCGTGAACCCGATCGGCGTGGAGCTTGACGAGACCGCGCGGCGCATGCGGATCCGTTGGGACGACGGTCATCTCGGCGATTGGTCGTGGCCTGCCCTGCGTCGCGCCTGCCCCTGCGCGCTCTGCTCCGGCGAGGGGAACCTCCCGGGCGTTGTCACGCTCGAGACCGCCTTCAACGAGCAGGAGACGAAGCTGAACGAGGTTCGCTGGATCGGCCGCTACGCGCTGGCCCCGATCTGGGCCGATGGCCACGACACCGGGTTATTCACGTACACCAAGCTGCGCGAGATGTGCGAATGCATCGAGCACGCCGCACCATGACCTTCGACCGCGGCTTCACGCTGGCGCTCGGAGGCGGAGGAGCGCGAGGATGGGCGCACATCGGGGTCGCGCGCGCGCTGGAGGCGCACAACCTGCGGCCGCGACGAATTGTCGGTACCAGCATGGGAGCCATCATCGGTGCCGGCATGGCGGCCGGTCACAGCTCGGAGCAGATTGAGGTGGCGGCCCGGCGCGCATCGGTCTATCGGGGGCTGAAGCGGCGTGGTCGGATGGCCCTGTTCGATTCTCGCGCGATGCTCGAGCGGATGGTGCGCGATCTCGGAGACCCGCGGATCGAGGATCTGCCGACTCCGCTGGGCGTGACTACATACGATCTGGTCGAGGGCCGGCCGCGCCTGATCACCAGCGGATCGCTGGTGGACGCGCTCGAGGTGAGCATTGCAGTGCCGTTCTTCCTTCCACCACGGTGCGACGCTGACGGGGTCTGGT
>JBBSLF010000143.1:0-2536 GCA_038255505.1 Candidatus Limnocylindria bacterium | reverse complement strand
CGAACGAGCTGGCCGGACAGGTTGTCGGCGTCGAGCACGACGACGCTCGCCACCAGCGCAACGCCAATGAACGGCAGCAGCCAGGACCGGCGCAGGCGAACCGATCGTGTGAGGACCCCCTCACTCGAAACCATGGGCGACACGCACCCCGGATGAGTTCCAGTCGCGTCAGCCTACGGGCATACGCTCGTCAGGGGGATGGGCCGATAGTACCTTCGGCCGCGACGCACTTCATCGCGCGTAGCGAATACCCCCGCCGCGCCGTTCCTTGTTGAGCCGACGGTTGAGGTGCAGGCCCTCGAGTACGAACTCGGTCGCCGATGCGATCCCGGCCGGAGACTCGCCGGCATCCAACCGTCCGATGGCGGATCGAAGCTCCGGCACAGCGCTCACCAGATCACCATGCGCCGATGACGGCACGAACTCGCCGACCTCGGCCTGGAGGCCCTGCTCCTCGAACTGCTCGATGAGCGGAACCAGCTCAGACAGGGCGAAGTGGCGGTTGAAGACGTTGACCACGGCGCGCGAGACGAGCTTCTCCACCACACGGTCCTCCCGGGTCTCGTCGCCCAGCGTCTCGAGCTCGATCTTGCCCGCCGTCGAGGCCACGACCGCCGGCAGATCGCTGATGCGCGGGGCCGCCGAGGGCTCGCCGAGCCGAACGGCGCGCTTGAGCGCGGCCGCGGCCAGTGTCTCGTGGTTCGCGATCGTCACCCGGACGCTGACGCCCGATCGCTGGGAAACTTCGGAGGAGCGCCGCGCCAGCTGCGAGAGTTCTGCGGTGACCTCCTTCATGAAGCCCGGTATCTGCACCGCTACCGGGGCATCGGCTTCGCCAAAGGTGGTGGCTTCGGCTTCCATGATCGCGATCTCGGTCGCTGTCTCTTCTGGGTAATGCGTGCGGATCTGCGCGCCGAATCGGTCCTTCAGGGGCGTGATGATGCGTCCGCGGCTGGTGTAGTCCTCCGGATTGGCGCTGGCGATGACGAACAGGTCGAGCTCCAGCCGCACGCGGTAGCCGCGCACCTGGACGTCGCGCTCCTCCATCACGTTGAGCAGGCCGACCTGGATCCGTTCGGCCAGGTCCGGTAGCTCGTTGAGGCTGAAAATGCCCCGATGCGTCCGCGGCAGGAGCCCGTAATGGATCGTGAGCTCATCGGACAGATACCTGCCCTCGGCGACCTTGACCGGGTCCACCTCGCCAATGAGGTCCGCGATGCTGATATCGGGCGTCGACAGCTTCTCGCTGTACCGATCCGATGACGCCCACCAGGAGATCGGCGTGTCGTCACCGTTTTCGGCGACGATGGAACGCGCCAGGGGTGAGATCGGGTGCAGCGGGTCGTCATGGAGCTCGGTGTCGGTGACGTACGGCACCCACGGGTCGAGCAGTCCAACCAGCGAACGCGCGATGCGACTCTTGGCCTGTCCCCGCTCACCGAGCAGGATGACGTCCTGCCCCGCCAGGATCGCGTTCTCGAGCTGCGGCAACACGGTCTCGTCGTAGCCCAGGATGCCAGGCATAAATGCCTGTCCCTCCCGGATGCGCGCGATCAGGTTGGCGCGCAGCTCCTCCTTGACGCTCCGGCTCCGATACCCGGCTGCTCGCAGTTCCCCCAGGGTGGTCGTTGCCGGGTGTTCAGTCATGGGTCGCAGGATAGTCGCGGATGGCCACCGCCACCGAGGGAGGGTCGCAGATCCCGCGTTCAGCCAGCGACTCCAGGAAGGCAGACCGATGCGCCAGCTCCGTCTCGAAGGCGTCTGCATCCAGGCCGAGGCTACGCGCCAGAGCGGCATAGGCGGCCGGATCGTGAATGAATGCTCGTCCCGTACGGCCGCCGTCGTCGGGGAGCATCGGCGGCGAGGGCAGTCGCTGCGCGCCGGTCAGTCTGGGGGATCGGTCACCCTCGATTGCTCCGAGCCGAATCGGCGCGAGCACGCCAGCTTCGTCGAGCTGCAGGTGCCAGGCCTCCTCGATTCGTCGGTACATGCCAGCCGGCGTCATGTAGGCCGAGTACTGGAGGTAGATTGTCATGCCGGCGAGGTCCGCATCGGTCGCTCCGAGCTCCGTGCGGAGGGCAGCCAAGGCTTCGGGAAGCGAGTCGGCGTGCATGGTGGCGCCCATGCCCCACCCCTTGCCGGCAAGCATGAGGGCGCCGCGCGCGGCACGGCCCCAGACGTAGATCGGCAGATGATCACTCATCTCGTTGATGAGGAGGTAGCCAGTACCGGCCGGGATCTCGTCGAGCCAGTCGTACCCCTCGGCCCAGCCGCGGACGAAGATGCCAGTCGTGTCATCGGGCAGGAAGTCAACAAGGGCCGATAGTGCTGTCGTCTTGCCGGCCTGCGGGGCCTCGGAGCTGAGCATCACGCTGCGGCGCCTGCTCACGACGGCCCACAGGGTGGCCATCAGGCGAGAATCAATAGTCGGCGTGCCGATCAGCTCCACCGCGCTCATCGGCGTCGGCGGCGACCAGTGGTAGCCCCACCAGCCTTCGGGGAAGCGGTTGAACCAGGCCGCGAGCGTGGCGCTCAT
>JBBSLF010000142.1:0-2576 GCA_038255505.1 Candidatus Limnocylindria bacterium | reverse complement strand
TCATCGGTCGCGAAGGAATGACATTGATCGTCGAGCCGCTCGATGGAGCCGGCGACACCCAACAGTAAGGAGTCAAAACGCGTGGAAGACCTGATCAGCCTGCTGCCCGTGCTGGCGGTCGCCGGAGTGGTGATCTTCAGCCTCGTCGGGGCGGCGGTGAAAGTGGTCCAGGAGTACGAGCGGGGCGTGATCTTCCGTCTTGGCCGCCTGGTGGGAGCGAAGGGGCCAGGCCTCTTCTTCATCATCCCGTTCATCGATCGGATGGTGAAAATTGACCTCCGAACCGTCACCCTGGACATCCCGTCACAGGAAGCCATCACGCGCGACAACGTCACCGTGCGCGTGAATGCGGTGTGCTACTTCCGCGTCGTCGACCCGGAAGCGGCAGTGGTTCGGGTCGAAAACTACCTGCTCGCCACGCTCCAGATCGCTCAGACGACGATGCGATCGGTCCTCGGTCAGTCCGAGCTGGACGAACTGCTGTCCAAGCGGGAAGAGATCAACGCGCGGCTGCAGCAGATCATCGACGAGCAGACCGAGCCGTGGGGCATCAAGGTCAGCGTGGTCGAGGTCAAGGACGTCGAACTGCCGCAGGAGATGAAGCGCGCCATGGCCCGCCAGGCCGAGGCGGAACGCGACAAGCGTGCCAAGGTCATTCACGCCGAGGGCGAGTTCCTGGCCGCGCAACAGCTGTCCGAGGCGGCGAACATCATCAGCTCCGCCCCGTCCGCGCTCCAGCTGCGCTACCTCCAGACCCTCGCCGACATCAGCTCTGAGCAGACCCGCACCATCATCTTCCCCCTGCCGATGGACCTCATCAGTGCCTTCGTCGGCGGGAATCGTGGCGGTGATGGCGGTGCGACAGCGATCAAGCCGGTAATCCCGCCGAAGGCTGAGTCGCCGGGCGGTGTCTCCGCCGATTAATCGGCGACTTCCGGCCTGATCGGCAACATGGGTGCGGCCCGACGCGCCTATGCTCGCTGGCGCGTCCAGCCGATCAGGACGCATCCCGCGAGCGCCGCAACGGCTCCGAGCAGGACCCACGCGCGGTCGGCCGTCATGAAGCTCTGCGGCGCCCAGGTCAGGTTGAGCCCCTGGGCGATCCAGACGAGGCCGCTGCCGATGAGGAGGATCCCGAGCACGATAGGCAAGATGCGCATGGCATTGATCGTACCGCGCATGCCCGCGTGACCGTGAAGTGGTCGGTGAAGTGGTCGATCTACCCAGCCACCGCATCGATGTCCGTCTCAACGGTACTGACCCTGCCAAATACCCAGCATGAGGGTACCGCAGGGCCAGTTGACGCTGTTATTCGCTAGATCGGCCAAGTTTGACCCGCCGGCGGAATATTTGACCGGTTCGAGTGCCGCGACTCAGCCAACGACCCGCCCGCGGAATATATGACCGGTTCGAGTGCCGCGACGCGCTTGGTCGACTGGCGACCGATGTCCGCGGCCGCCGTATCATGAGGATGCGACCACCAACCCCGGCAATGAACTTGCGGAGCCAGGAGCGCATGACGCAGCAGCACGATGAATGGCGCGAGCTGGGGCAGCAGCTCCGCGTCGACTCAGTCCGATCCAGCAGCGCCGCGGGCAGCGGCCACCCGACGAGCAGCATGTCAGCCGCCGACATCATGGCGGTCCTCATGTCGAAGTACCTCCACTACGACTTCGGCACGCCCGATGACCCGCGCAACGACCATCTCATTTTCAGCAAGGGCCACGCATCGCCGCTGCTGTACGCGGTGTACAAAGCCGCCGGCGCCATCAGCGATCCGGAGATGCTCACCTTCCGCCAGTTCGGCTCGCGCATCGAGGGTCATCCGACGCCGGTCCTGCCGTGGGTCGATGTCGCCACCGGCTCGCTGGGGCAGGGTCTGCCCATCGCCGTCGGCGTGGCGCTGGCGGGCAAGCGGCTGGATCGGCTCCCGTATCGGGTGTGGTGCCTGTGTGGCGACTCCGAGATGGCCGAGGGCTCGATGTGGGAAGCCTTCGAGGCCGCTGCGCACAATGGGCTCGACAACCTGATCGCGATCATCGACGTGAACCGATGGGGCCAGACCGGCGAGACGATGCACGGCTGGGATCTCGACGCCTATCGGAAGCGCGCGGAAGCATTCGGCTGGAAGGCGATCGAGATCGATGGGCATGACGTCGCGGCCATCGACCGCGCTTTCGCAAAAGCCATCGAGACCACGAATCAGCCGACCGTGATCATCGCGCGGACCGAGAAGGGACACGGCGTCAAGGCCGTATCCAACCTGCCCGGCAAGCACGGCAAGCCGCTGGATGACGAGGCCGCCGCCATCGCGGAGCTGGGCGGCATCCGCAACATCCACGTCGACGTTCCGAAGCCGGAGATCACCGGCACCCCACACGAATTCCCCACGCAAACACTGAAGCTCCCGATGTACGAGCTCGGGACGAAAGAGGCGACTCGCAAGGCCTTCGGTGATGCGCTCGTGGCACTCGGGCAGGCCCGTGGCGAGGTCGTGGCGATCGACGGCGAGGTCGGCAACAGCACGTACACCGAGCAGTTCGGCAAGGATCTGCCGGATCGCTTCTTCCAGATGT
>JBBSLF010000141.1:0-2862 GCA_038255505.1 Candidatus Limnocylindria bacterium | reverse complement strand
GGCACGAATCCGTCTTCGGCGAGACACGCGTTGACCACGACGCTGGCATCGACGACCAGCATTCAGCGCCCCGAGCGCGATCGGTCCAGGGCATCCAGGATGGCCGGCATCGGTTCACCGGTGGCCGTGCGATTCCATCCGAGCGGTACCGCAAGCGTCGGCGGCGCAACGAGCTCGTCCAACTCGTGCTCATCGACCAGGTGCTGCGTGCCGATCCGCTGAGATGCCAAGCGGCCCGAGCGAATCCAGCGGCGGATGGTCTCAGGATTGCGCCTCACTCGACGTGCGGCGTCGGGGACCGTAATCACGTGTCACATACTACAACATCGGCCCGCAGATGCCTTGGCCACGCCGGAGGCCCCGCATTCTTGCGCTCAGCGCATCGATCTGCGCCGGGCGGAGCGCTTGCTACGGTTTGGCCGGCATTTCGTGCGCCAGATGCAAGACGAGGAACTATTCACTCGGCTGAGCCTCGGAAATGGACCGGATTGGGGCTCTGCCTTGTAGATCCATGCGCTGAGCGCAAATCCGCGAAGGATGGCGCCGGGCCGCCGGGCCGCGGATTCACGGGTCGGAGGCGTGCCAGACGTCGTAGGCCTCGCCGACAACGGTGTCGAAGCGGAGGCCCATGAGCACGATCCCGGCGAACCCGGCCTCGCGAGCCCGAGCAGCGGCAGCCTTGGCGACACGCCAACCTTCGGCGCGCGCCTCCACCTCAGACAACCCGGCAAGGCGCGAACGGAGCGCGTCACTGATGGGAATGGCACCGACCGATTCCAGGCGACGGACCCAGCGCTCGGTGAATGGGGGCGTGATCTCGAGGTACACCGGCGGGTCCTCCGGCCGGAGCCCCAACCGTTCGGCGACGCCAGCCACCGATGCGGGATCCATGACCGGGCCGGTGGTCATGAACTGGGCGCCGACCTCGATGCGGCGGCGGAACATCCATCGGCGAGAACGAGTGCTCATTCCGACCTCGAATGACACCGGCGCAACCGAAGCCTGCAACGCCCGCAGATATTCCACGATCTCGTACGAATTGCTCCAGTGCTCGACCTCGGGAAGCATGTCGCCCTGCACGACCAGGAACGAAGTGACGCCGTTGGCGATCGCCCCGCGCACCTCGGACTCGATGGCCAAGATGTTCCGATCGCGTGTGGAACAGACCACGGTGGGGCGGACATCGGGCACGTCGTGCGTGATGCGCGCAGCGAACGAGTAGGGCGAGACGCGGACCTGCTTGAAGGGGTTGTCGGTGATGAGGACGTCGCGCCATCGGCCTCGAAGCTCCAGGTGCGTCATGTTCGGCAGTCGAGGCGGATTGACCTCGACCATTTCGGTCCAGGTGCCGTGTTCGGAGAGCACTACGCGCTCGTGCGCAGCGAGCTCGGCCCGGGGGTTCGCGCGGTACTGTCAGCGGTTATATCGTTAGTGATATATCGTCTGACAGCGCCGGGACCCGCCACCAACCCAGGCCCAACGACGAGCCTACGCACCGTCTCGCATCTCACGCGCGGCAGAGACCATGTCGCCCAGCTGCTGCTCGATCTCTTCCCAGCGCCGCGTCTTCAGGCCGCAGTCGGGATTCACCCACAGGTCGGCCTGCTCCATGAAGCCCCCAAAATGCTCCAACCGCTCCGTCATGACCGATGCGCCCGGCGTGTGCGGCGAATGCACGTCGAAGACGCCCGGACCGATCTGGAGATGCCCGTCCCCAAAGAGCCCGTAGAACTGGCGAATGTAGGAATCGTCCTTGGAGCGAGAGAACTCGACGGACGCAACGTCCACGCCCGCATCGGACCACAAAGGAACAATATCGCCGAAGTCGCCGTAGCACATGTGCGTGTGCATCTGGACATTGGCCGGCTGGTTATAGACATGGTTCAACGCCGCACGAACGCCGCGCGCGGAGATCTCGCGCAACGCGGGCGCATCCACCGTGGGCAGGGGCCATCGCTCGCGGACGGCGGGCTCATCGACCTGGATCACCCGGGCACCGGCGGCGACCAGGTGACCGACCTCCTCCGCAATGGGCTGCGCAACCGCCCAGAACAGCCGGTCATCATCAACGCCGGGCGGGCGGAACGACCAATTCACGATGGTGACGGGGCCAGTCAGCATGCCCTTCACCGGCTTCGAGGTTGCGTCCTGCGCAATTCGCCACTCGTCGACGGTCATCGGCTCCGTGATGGAGGGCGGTGCGGCCAGGATGGGGGCGCGGACGCATCGGCTTCCATAGGAAAGCACCCAGCCGTTGTGGGTGGTGTGGAATCCGTCCATCTGGTCCGCGAAGTACTCGACCATGTCGGTGCGCTCGAATTCGCCGTGGACCAGGACGTCGAGGCCCATGCGCTCCTGCCAGGCAACCGAGTCGGTGATGAGCTTGCTCATGGCGCTGTCGTAGCCGATGCGGTCGAGTTCCCCTCGACCGAGGCGCACGCGCAGCTGGCGAACGTCAGAGGTCTGCGGCAGCGATCCGGTGGTCGTGGTGGGGTAGGGCGGCAGATCGAGGTCGGCCTGGGCGGCGCGTCGCTCGCCGCGCGGTACACGGGCCGTGAGCTCGCCGACCGCAGGCCAGTCGACCGGGGGTGGCTGCGCGACTTCCGGAGTCGAACCGCCGGTCAGCGCGGCAGGCCAGGCCGCCAGGGCGCGGGCCTTTTCGCGGGCGAACTGGAATCCGGCGGGCAGATCCTCGCCCTCAATGGTGACCGGCAGGAACATAAGGCTCGTCGACGGAATCAGGCGGATGACCTTGCCATCGTCGGCGCCTCCCAGCGCCGCAACGGCCACCTCGAAGGTGTCGGGCCACACGCTGCGGCCATCCATGACCGCCACGAGATGCTCCGGCTGCGCCTCCCAGGC
>JBBSLF010000140.1:0-2924 GCA_038255505.1 Candidatus Limnocylindria bacterium | reverse complement strand
GCAGGTCGGCGTCGACCGGGTCTCGGGTTGTGCGGTTGTGCCTAATGCCCGTGTGGACGTCGTATGTCGCCACGGCGACCCGCGTTGGGTCATACGCCGCGCTGGTGGGCAATAGCCGGCAAATGGAGGGCAGATCATGCTCAGCCACGCTCAGGAAGGGCCCCTCACGGCGCGCTTTCGCGTCTAATGACCGCCACAACGGCATTTGTCCCAACGGGAGCCGACCACGTCATCAAGGGTCCTTGTCAACGGGAGCCGACCACGTCATCAGGCTCCTTGTCCAAGCTACCTCCGGACGAGCACCTACACCAACGCGGCCGGGATCAGTCCGATTCCCTCTGTCTCCGCCGCGGATCTTAGGTCGCGATCCCAGCTGGCAAGCATCAGCTCCGGGCCTGCGGCCATGGCGCTCGCAAGGTGCACCGCGTCGTAGCCGCGCAGCGCATGTTGGTCGGCCAGATCGCCGGCACGAGCACAGATGGCGGCTGTCACCTTAATGCGAGCTCCGCGCATCACGCGCCAACTCAACTCCGACTTCGCGGTCTGCGCCTGGCCCGCGTCGATGCGATTCTGACGCGCCGCTGCCGCCAGGGCAGACCGCGTTTCAGGCTCGACGAATCCGCCGACCGTCAGACCACGGCCACCCAGTCATCGGCGTCCGTCTCGATGCTTGCTGCGAGCCATGACACCAGCATGCGGATCTCCGCTTACTGGGCACTTACCATCCGCTTACTGGAAGTGGGCTACGACTCGCTGACGCGGGCCCGAGCGATCCATCGGTCCGCGCCCCAGGTGGCGACCGCCCAGATCACGCTGAGCATCAGGGCCATGACCACCATCACCGCTCCGGCCGCGAGCGCGCCGGACCCTGGCAACGCACCCGCCATCACGAGCAGGCCGAGAACGAAGATGGCCACGACCATCGCCACCATGACAAGCGCGATCTTCGCCGCTGTGAACATGAACCAACGCAACGAATGGCCCTGCGCGCGCCCCGCCAGCCACAGGACGCACGGGCCGGCCGAGCCCGCGAGCGAGGTGTAGATCCCGAATCCCCCGAACAGGGCGTCCAGCCCCAACCGCGCGCCGGTGACGATCCAGACGAAGGTCCAGGCAGCCAATAGGGTGGAGAGCGCACCGATACCGATCAGCCAGATCAACAGCAGCGTGGCCGTCGCGCCCGAGAGGCGCTCGATCAGCTCGCCGTCATCGGTCTCGACAAGCTCCGTTGGCCCGTCCGTCCGCGGTGACCCTTCGCTCACGACGTGGATGCGCCGAACGCGACCTCGAGGTCAGCGCGCAGATCCTCGACATCCTCGATTCCAACGCTCAACCGAACGAGCGACGGAGGCACGGCGAGCGGCGAGTCGGCCACCGAAGCATGGGTCATCGGTGCCGGGAGCTCTATGAGCGACTCGACCGCACCGAGCGACTCTGCCAGCGTGAAGAGCCGGGTCGCACCCGCGAAGCGCCGCGCCGCTGCCTCCCCGCCACGCAGCTCGAAGCTGAGCATCGCGCCCGGCTGACGCATCTGGCGGGCGACCAACTCGGCGGCGGGGTGGCTGGGCAGACCGGGATAGTGCACGCGCTCCACCTCGGGGCGATCGGCCAGCCATTGCGCCAGAGCAGATGCATTGGCCGATGCGCGCTCCATGCGGACGGCGAGCGTGCGGATACCGCGCATGATCAGAAAGCAGTCGAACGGGCTCGGCACTGCGCCTGCGGCGTTCTGATGGAATCGCAGCCGTTCAGCCAGCTCGTCCGAGCGGGTGGCAATCAAGCCGCCGATGACGTCCGAGTGTCCGCCGAGGTACTTGGTGGCGGAGTGCAGCGCCAGATCGGCACCGAGCGCCAGCGGCTGTTGGAGATACGGAGTCGCGAACGTGTTGTCGACCACCGTCAGGGCGCCGGCCACGGCGGCCAGGCGAGCCACGGCGCTGATGTCGACCACCTTGAGCATTGGGTTGGACGGTGTCTCCAGCCAGACCATGCGCGGAGCATGGTCGGCACCGAGGGCGGCGGCCACGGCGTCAAGATCGCGCAGGTCGAGCGCATCGGTCTCGATGCCGTATCGGCGCCAGACCTTGTCGGCCAGCCGCCAGGTGCCGCCGTACACGTCATCGCTCATGAGCAGCCTGTCGCCCGGCTGCAGGAGGTAGAAGATATTCTGCGTCGCGGCAAGGCCGGAGGCATAGGCAAGGCCGTGGGTCGCGCCTTCGAGGGCGGCGATTGCCTCCTCCAGCGCCAGGCGTGTCGGGTTCCCGCTGCGCCCGTACTCGAATCCGGCTCGCAGCCCACCCACGCCGTCCTGCTTGAAGGTCGTGCTCATCTGGATGGCCGGCACCACCGCGCCGGTGTGTGGGTCGGGCTCTGCGCCGGCGTGGACCGCCAGCGTCTCGAATCGGTCAGTCATGTGCCGGCCATTCTCGCAGGTGAGTGTCGGTTGCATCGCACGCCGACCTCGCCGAGTTCCCCTCATTCACCTTCCAGGTAGGTGATAACCGGGACGGCTTCAGACATTCTCCTCATCTACCAACACGGTCGGTCGCAAGGGGAAGATAGCGGCCAGTGCCGAACGTGACGGCCCAACGATGCGGGCGTCGAGATGGTCAGCGCCGATCACATCGGCGAATGAGAGAAGGTGGCCGGGGGCGGCCGGGCGACGGACGTCCACCCGGTCGGCCTGCTTTCCCGGACATCAGCGCGTTCGCGGGAAGCCGAGATCGACCGATGACGTTCCCGGATCGGGCCAGCGCGCGGTGACCACCTTGGCGCGCGTATAGAACTGGATGCCCTCCGGTCCATACATGTGCAGGTCGCCGAAGAGCGATGCCTTCCAGCCACCGAAGCTGTAATAGGCCACCGGCACCGGGATCGGTACATTCAGGCCGACCATGCCGACATTGACGTCGAACTGGTACTGG
>JBBSLF010000139.1:0-3013 GCA_038255505.1 Candidatus Limnocylindria bacterium | reverse complement strand
AGGTCGCGTTCGGCGCCATGGGCGGCGATGGCCAGCCCCAGACAATGGTCCAGATCGTGACGGGTCTGCTGGATGATGGGCTGGATCCGCAGGCCGTCATCGATCGCCCGCGATTCGTGGTCGAGACCGGGGCAGCCGGCGCACCGCTGGGACCGGTGAAGATCGAGTCGGACGGCGTGGAAGCTGCGACCGTCGAGACGCTCCGTGCGCGGGGCCACGAAGTCTCGCTGGTTGAGCCGAAAACACCGGTCATGGGCTGGGCCCAGATGATCCGTCGCCGGTCGGACGGCTCGTATGAGGGCGGCGCCGATCCTCGCGCCGACTCCGTGGCCGAGGGCCTGTAGCTCGGACGATTCGACTCGCATCTTCCAAGGCCGGGTGCAGAGGTCACCGGCGGACCGCACGCACCTCAAGCGATATATCACTAGTGCTATAACCGCTGACATGGAGGACGGCCCGCGGAAGGCGGACGGCCTCCAGGGGGCCGCTGAGTATCGGCCGCCGCATCGGTCTAGAATGCGAGTCCCCATGACGAACCAGCAGAATTCCCTTGTCCATGCCCGCGGCCTGACGAAGCGCTATGCGAACGGCTTCACCGCCGTCGATGGCGTCGACTTCGACGTGCGCCCCGGCAAGGCCTTCGGCTTCCTGGGACCGAATGGCGCGGGTAAGACGAGCACCATGCGCATGATCGCGTGCTCCAGCCCGGTGACCGAGGGCACCCTCAGCGTCATCGGCATGGATCCTCGGACGCAGGCGAGAGAGATCAAGGCGAACTTGGGCGTCGTGCCGCAGATCGACAACCTCGACACCGAGCTCACCGTGCGCGAGAACCTCGAGATGTACGCGCGCTACTTCGACATCCCGCGCGACGTCGCCAACAAACGGACCGATGAGCTGCTGGAGTTCGTCCAGCTCGACGAGCGCGCCAAGGACCAGGTCGAGCCGCTGTCCGGCGGCATGAAGCGGCGCCTCACGATCGCCCGTGCCCTCATCAACGACCCCGATCTCGTCATCCTGGATGAGCCCACCACCGGACTTGATCCGCAGGCACGACACCTCCTCTGGGAGCGCCTCTACCAGCTCAAGCGCCGCGGGGCGACGCTCATCATCACGACCCACTACATGGACGAGGCAGAGCAGCTGTGCGACCACCTCGTGGTCATGGACAAGGCGAAGATCGTGGCGGAGGGTTCGCCCCGCCAGCTGATCGACGAGCATGCCACCCGAGAAGTCCTCGAGCTCCGCTTCACCGATGCGACCCGCGCCGCGCTCAACGGCAAGCTTGATGGTCTCGCGGACCGCATAGAGGAGCTGCCTGATCGGCACCTTCTGTACACCGATAACGGCGAGCACACCCTTGAGCAGGTGAATCAGCGCCAGATCCCGATCGAGAGCGCGCTCGTGCGTCGTGCGAGCATGGAAGACGTCTTTCTGCGCCTCACCGGCCGCTCGCTGGTCGAGTAGGTAGCACGGTGACCACCCTGGCCGCGTCGGGCCGCGTCTGGCAGCGCAATTGGCTTGTCTACAAGCGCCTCTGGTACCGCAGCCTGGCCTTCGGCTTTCTCCAGCCGGTGCTGTTCCTGACGGCCATGGGCATCGGCATCGGCGCGTTGCTCAGCACTGACGACCTCGCGGCGTTCGGTGGCTTCCCGTACATCGACTGGCTCGGACCGGGCCTCCTCAGCGCCATGGCCATGCAGACAGCAACCTTCGAATCCACCTATCCGATCATGAACAAGATCATGTGGGGCCGGAACTACGAGGCCATGCTCTCGACCCCGCTCGGCGTCCGCAGCATCGTGATCGGCGAGCTGGCGTGGATGGCATTCCGGATCGGCAGCCTGGCAGCGATCTTCTTATTGGTCCTCACCGCCTTCGGCATCACACGCTCACCGCTGGCGATCCTTGCCGTTCCGGTCGCGATGCTCATCGGCACCTCCTTTGCTTCATGCCTGATGGCCTTCACCGCGACGCAGAAGAACGACGTCGGATTCAGCGCGATCTTCCGCTTCGTGGTCAACCCGCTGTTCCTGTTCAGCGGCACCTTCTTTCCCCTCACCCAGCTGCCCGATGCGCTCCAGGCCGTCGCCTGGGCGACCCCGCTCTTCCATGGCGTGCAGTTGGTGCGCGGTTCAGTACTCGGCGATCTGAATCTTGCGGCCGCGCCCCTTCACCTCGCCTATCTACTGGTGATGCTCGGGATCGGCGTCATGCTGGCCGATCGCAACCTGCGACGCCGGATGGCCGGCTGAGCCAATGACGACCCTGTCGCAACCCGCGTCGAACGGAGCGCTGGCCACCGCCTGGGCACGGGTGTGGCGCTCGCGCCGCCTGGTCGAGCGCAACATCATGGTCTATCGCCACCAATGGATCATCATCCTGTCGGGCGTCTTCGAGCCGATCTTCTACCTCGTCGGCATCGGCCTGGGGCTGGGCGCAATCATCTCCGAGGTGCCACTGGCGAACGGCCAGGTGGTCCCCTACGCCGCCTTCGTGGCCCCCGCACTGGTTGCCACCGCCGCCATGAACGGCGCGGTGTTCGAGACGATCTTCAACGTCTTCTTCAAGCTCAACTACGCCAAGACCTACGACGGCGTGCTCGCGACGCCGATGGGAATCACGGAGATCGCCATCGGTGAGCTGCTCTGGGCGCTCATGCGCGCCGCCCTCTATGCGATCGCGATGTTCGTGATCATGTTCTTCACGGGGCTGATCCTGTCACCGCTCGGAGTGTTGATGATTCCCGCCGCGCTCCTCGTGGCCGCCGCCTTCGCCGCCGCCGGTCTGGCGGGCACCTCGTTCCTGCGAACGGTGAACGACTTCGACGTGCCGATGGGCCTCATCGTCATGCCGATGTTCCTGTTCAGCGGCACCTTCTTCCCGATCGAGGGAGTCCTGCCGGACTGGCTCGTCGCGATCATCCAGCTCACGCCGCTCTACCACGGCATCGGGCTCATTCGCGGGCTATCGACCGGGATCGTCGGATTCGAGCAGCTCCTGAGCCTCGTCT
>JBBSLF010000138.1:0-3014 GCA_038255505.1 Candidatus Limnocylindria bacterium | reverse complement strand
TCCTTCGCCTTTGGTCGCATCCCGTGCAACATCAGCCCGGGATGAGCAGCCGGCCGGCCTCGGCGATTCGTTGCAGCCAGGGCAGCTCGCGTCCGAGCGTGGTTTCGCCACCGTGGCCGGGGAGGACACGAACCGCCGAAGGGATGTCGCGCGACAGGCGAGCGAGGGAGGTGACCATCTGCTCGTCGTTGCCGCCGGGGAGATCGGTCCGGCCGTAGGAGCCGTCGAACAGGACGTCGCCCGACAGCAGGAGCGAGCGGCGCTCCTCGTACAGGCAGACCGAGCCCTCCGAGTGTCCGGGCGTATGGAGGATGTCGAACACGAGGTCGCCGATGCGCAGCTGCTCCCCTTCGAGCAGGTCCTGTGTCGCGGTACTGGGCTCGACCTCAAAGCCGTAGTTGTTGCGACCATCGAGCCGATAGGCGTCATCAGGATGGATTGCGAGCGGCGCCCCCGATGCACGCATGAGGGGACCGTTATCGAAGATGTGATCGATGTGCCCGTGCGAGTTGGCGATGAGGTGCAGCCGCAGTCCCTTGGCGGCCACCTGTTGGATCAGCGGCTCGGCGGCGCCCATGCCCGGGTCCAGGACCAGCGCATCGGTCGAGCGACCATCCCATACGAGATACGCGTTCGTCTGCCACGGCCCGAACGCGGCCACTTCCAGCCGGACGCCATGCTCCGGATCACCGGGCGTGCCAGAGCGTTCAACGACGAGCTCATCGGTCATTGCTCGGAAGCTCCTCCAGGGCCGATGACGCCGGCGGCGTCGGCGGCCACGCGCAGGCCAAAGTGAGTCGCAAGTTGGCGGGCCAGTTCGTCCGCAATGGCGTCAACCTCCACCGCGTGGCCCAGCTCGCGCGCGAGTGACGTGACGCCCTTGTCGCGAATTCCGCAGGGAACCATCTCGGTGAACCACTTGAGATCGGTGTTCACGTTGAGCGCCAATCCGTGAGTCGTGACGCCGCGCTTCACCCGCACTCCGATGGCTCCCAATTTCCGCTCGCCGTCGACCCAGATGCCGGGGAGCCCATCAAGGCTGGTGGCTGTGACGTCGAAGGCCGAGGCGGTGGCGATTGTCGCCGCCTCCAGGGTTCGAACGTAGCGCCGCAGGTCAAGGGGATCGCGCAGCTCCACGATCGGGTAGGCCACCAGCTGGCCGGGGCCGTGAAAGGTGATATCACCACCCCGATCGATTCGAATCAGCTCGGCGCCGATTTCGCGTAGCCTCACCGGCGTGGCGAGCATGTTCGCTGCATTTCCTCCGCGGCCGATGGTGTAGACCGGAAAATGCTCGAGCAGCAGCAGCCGATCGCCGATTCGCCTGGTGCGACGCTGATTGGCGAGCTCGTCCTGGAGCTCCCACGCTGGTTGGTAGGCAACCGTTCCGAGATGCTCGACGGTCAGCGTACCGCCGTGCGCGGCGAGCAACGGATGCTTGTTGCTGGCAGGACGGTACGGTGCGCTTTGATCCGGCCGTCTCGACCGCGTCGGTGCTGCCGCGGCCGGTGGCGCGCTGATGTCGCTGAATGGCGTATCAGTGCTCATGGGGCGCCCACCCAGGATACGTTGTCATTCGTGCAGGCGATGCGCGTTAGGCGAGGCGGCGACACATTCATCGTGGGTCTTGGCCACGAGGTGAGCGTGGAGGAAGTCGGGCACGCCCACGCCGGTTGCCTAACGGGCGCGTGATGTTCAGATGACGGAAACCGAGCCGGTTGTCTCGCCTCACGGTCACTTCAGGCACGGACGCCGACGGACGAATGGATTCGCATCGGTGCAGCCGTCAGGACGCGGCGGCGGTCTCGCGACCGGGGACCTGCTCCGCCGCGTGGTAGCTGGAACGCACGAGTGGCCCGGACTGCACGTGCCTGAACCCCATCGTCAGGCCGATCCGACGCAGCGCCATGAACTCGGCGGGGGTGTAGTACTTCACGAGCGGTAGATGCTTCTGGCTCGGGCGGAGATATTGGCCGATGGTGAGGACGTCGACCTCGGCCTCGCGCAGGAGCGCCATGGCCTCGACGATCTCGTCCCAGGTCTCGCCGAGTCCCAGCATGATCCCGGTCTTGGTGACCATGTCGTCGAAGCCGATCTCGTTCGCGACCGTGCGGCCACCGGTGAGCACCGAGACGGACCGATCCCAGCGCGCCCGCCGGCGGACGGCCTTCTGGAGGCGGGGGACGGTCTCGACGTTGTGGTTGAGGATGTCGGGCTGTGCGGTGACCACGGTTCGGATGTCGTCGGGGCGTCCATTGAGGTCGCTGATGAGAACTTCGATGCTGGTGCCCGGGTTCTCCAGGCGGATGTGGCGAATCGTCTCGGCAACCATGTGCGCGCCGCCATCGGCTAGGTCATCGCGCGCGACCATGGTGATGACGACGTGCTTGAGGTTCATCAGCTTCGTGGCTTCGGCTACTCGGCGCGGCTCGTCGTGATCGGTGATCGGTGGGCGCCCTGTGTCGATGGCGCAGAAGCCGCAGTTCCGCGTGCAGACACTGCCCAGGATCATGAAGGTGGCCGTGCCGAGCGCCCAGCATTCGCCGATGTTCGGGCAGCGCGCCTCTTCGCATACCGTGTTGAGTGCCTCGTCACGGAGCACATGCTTGGTGTTTGCGTACGTGCTCCCTGCGCCGATGCGGACCTTCAACCACTCGGGTCGCCGCCCGCCCGGTCCCGCGTTCTCCGGCACCGGATCGCCGGGGGCGAGCAGGCCGCCATCGGTCTGGGGTCCGCCGGGATACATCACGTCCGACGGCGTGGTGTGGCCGCCGGCCGGGTTCGAGACGACGCTCAGCTCACCAAGCTCGCTGAAGTCGGGGCGTTGAGCATCGATTGCCATGTATGAAGTCTACCCAAGCGCCGTGGATGGTGCGCAGTGCATGACGAAGCCCCGGACATGGCGTCCGGGGCTTCGTCTGTAAGGTTCGATGAACCGTCGATTGACTTACCGGTTTCGGCGGACCGCCACGGTGCGGAGGCCGAGGAAGCCGATCGATGCCAGCGCCATGATC
>JBBSLF010000137.1:0-3298 GCA_038255505.1 Candidatus Limnocylindria bacterium | reverse complement strand
GACCGGCAGACCGGCAAGACGGCCATCGCCATCGACACGATCATCAACCAGAAGGGGCAGAACCTCATCTGCATCTACGTCGCCATCGGCCAGAAGCAGTCGACGGTGGCGCAGGTGGTGGCGCAGCTCGAGGAGTCCGGCGCCATGGAGCACACGATCGTCGTGTTCGCCGGCGCGTCCGACCCGGCGCCGCTCCAGTACCTCGCACCGTATGCCGGCGTGGCCATGGGCGAGGAGTTCATGGATGCCGGTAAAGACGCCCTGTGCGTGTATGACGACCTGTCGAAGCACTCCTGGGCGTATCGCCAGGTCTCGCTGCTCATGCGGCGTCCGCCCGGCCGCGAGGCATTCCCCGGCGACATCTTCTACTCGCACTCGCGCCTGCTCGAGCGTGCCGCCCGGCTGAACGAGGAGAACGGCGGCGGGTCGCTGACCGCGCTGCCGATCATCGAGACGCAGGCCGGCGACGTATCGGCCTATATCCCGACCAACGTGATCTCCATCACCGATGGCCAGATCTTCCTCCAGTCCGACCTGTTCAACCAGGGTCAGCGTCCGGCGGTCAACGCCGGCATCAGCGTCTCCCGCGTGGGTGGGGCGGCGCAGATCAAGGCCATGCGCCAGGTCGCCGGCAAGCTCCGCATCGACCTTGCCCAGTACCGTGAGCTCGCCGCCTTCGCGCAGTTCAGCTCCGACCTCGACAAGGCCACGCGCGACCAGCTGACCCGCGGCGAGAAGACGACCGAGATCCTCAAGCAGCCGCAGTACGAGCCGCTGCCGGTCGAGAAGCAGGTCGTCATCATCTGGGCCGCCACGAACGGCCTGCTGGACGATGTCGAGACCACGAAGATCGCCGAGTTCGAGGCCGGCCTGTACCGCCACCTCGAATCGGGTTACGAGGACGTCCTCCCGACCATCGTCAACGACAAGGTTCTGTCCGACGAGACCGTCGCCACCCTCGAGAAGGCCGTCGCCGAGTTCAAGCGCCAGGGCGGCTACGGCGAAGAAGCCTCAAAGACCGATGCTCCCCAGACCGATGCCGCCGCCGCGGCGCCAAAGGCCGAAGCCGAGACCGATGCGGCGGCCGACCCGATCGAGCGCGATACCGAGCTCGTCGAGGAGACGGCCGCGGACGTGGCGAGCACGGGTGAGAACGAGCCCGAGGAGAAGTCCAGCTAGATGCCCAGCCTCAAGGACATTCGCGGCCGGATCGGATCCGTCCGAAACATCGCGCAGATCACGCGGGCCATGGAGATGGTGGCCGCGTCGCGGATGAAGCGGGCGCAGGACTCCATTCTGGCCGCGCGTCCATATGCGGATGAGCTGGAGGGTGCGCTGAGCCGTGTTGCCGGCGCCGCGGGACTCAGCGAAGAGATCGACCCGCTCCTTGCCAGCCGCCCGGTGAAGCGAGCCGCAATCATCGTGATCACCACGGACCGCGGTCTGGCGGGATCGCTGAACGCGAATGCCACGCGATCGGTTCTGCGCTGGGTGGCCCATCGGGCATCGGGATCGGGCGCATCGGGCTCAAATGGAGAGAGCGCAGTCGAAGTCGAAGCCATCACGGTCGGTCGCAAGGGCCGCGACGCGCTGCGGCGTGCCGGCGTGCCGATCGCGGCGCACTTCGCGCAGCTCGGCGACCGGCCCAGCTTCGGCGATGTGACGCCCATCGCGCGCCTGGTGACCGAGGACTTCCTGGCCGAGAAGTACGACGAGATCGACATCGCCTATTCAACGTTCGTCTCGACCCTGGCGCAGAAGCCGGAGATCGACACCATCCTGCCAGTCGTTCGGCCGGAGATGGCCGAGGACACGGAACTATCGAACGACGAATACCTGTTCGAGCCGTCACCCGAGGCCGTGCTGCGACGCCTGCTGCCGCACTACGTTGCCATCAACATTTATCGGGCCGTGCTCGAGAACAACGCATCCGAGCAGTCCGCGCGCATGATCGCCATGCGCAATTCGACCGAGAATGCCAACGAACTCATCGACGACCTGACGCTGGTCTACAACAAGACGCGCCAGGCGACCATCACCCGCGAAATGATTGAAATTGCCTCCGGCGCGGAAGCGCTCGGGTAGGAAGAGGAGAAGAACAAACCGATGGCGACCGGTAAGGTGATCCAGATCACGGGCCCCGTGATCGACGTCGAGTTTCCGCCCGGCGATCTACCCGCAATCTACAACGCGCTCGAGATCACGCGCCCGAAGAAGGCCGATTCGACCGGCGCCGATGAGACGCTCGTCGTCGAGGTCCAGCAGCACCTGGGCAACAACTGGGTGCGCGCCGTCGCCATGTCCACGACCGATGGCCTTGCCCGCGGCCTGGACGCGGTCGACACCGGCGCGGCCATCACGGTGCCCGTCGGTGCCGCAACCCTGGGGCGCGTGTTCGATGTCCTGGGTCACCCGATCGACGGCAAGGGCGAGGTCAAGGCGGACACGCACCTGCCGATCCACCGCGAGCCGCCCGCCTTCGACCAGATGGAGACCGAGGCGCAGGTCTTCGAGACCGGGATCAAGGTCATCGACCTGATCGCTCCCTTCCGCCGAGGCGGCAAGGTGGGCGTGTTCGGCGGCGCCGGCACCGGCAAGACGGTCATCATCCAGGAGCTGATTCGCAACATCGCCGCGGAGCACGGCGGCTATTCGGTCTTCGCCGGCGTGGGCGAACGATCGCGGGAGGGCAACGACCTCCTTGGCGAGATGACCGAATCGGGCGTCATTGACAAGACCGTCATGGTCTTCGGCCAGATGAACGAGCCACCCGGCGCCCGCCAGCGCGTCGGCCTGACCGCGCTCGCCATGGCCGAGTACTTCCGCGATGAGGAGGGGCGCGACATCCTCCTGTTCATCGACAACATCTTCCGCTTCACCCAGGCCGGGTCCGAAGTGTCCGCACTGCTGGGCCGCATGCCTTCCGCCGTGGGCTACCAGCCGACGCTGGCGACCGAGATGGGCGACCTCCAGGAGCGCATCACCTCGACCAAGAAGGGCTCGATCACCTCGCTCCAGGCCATCTTCGTGCCCGCGGACGACTACACCGATCCGGCTCCCGCGACAACCTTCGCGCACCTCGACTCCACCATCCGCCTCGAGCGCTCCATCGTGGAGCTTGGCATCTATCCGGCCGTGGACCCGTTGACCTCCACCTCGACCGTGCTCGATCGGCGCATTGTGGGTGACGAGCACTTCGAGGTCGCTCGCGAGGTGCAGCGAACCCTCCAGCGTTACAAGGACCTCCAGGACATCATCGCCATCTTGGGCATGGACGAGCTCAGTGAGGAGGACAAGG
>JBBSLF010000136.1:0-3486 GCA_038255505.1 Candidatus Limnocylindria bacterium | reverse complement strand
TTCGCCGACGGCCACGACGAGATGCTCGTCGGTGACGCCATTGCGGCGAGCTCGCGCGAGGGTCGGTGGACCGCGGTGGCGCGCGACGACATGACACCGATGGAGCACCTGGAGGCCATCGCCACACCATGAAGCTCGGCTTCCTGACCGCCCCCTTCCCGGACACCCCGCTTGGCGAGGTGGCCGAATGGGCCGGCACCAACGGCTTCGAGAGCCTCGAGATCGCCTGTTGGCCGCAGACCACGGGGACGGGCAGGCGCTACGCCGGCACGAGCCACATCGACGTTGGCGACCTGTCGGAATCCCGCGCGAGCGAGATCGTGGACGAGGTGGCTTCGCACGGGCTCACCATCTCCGGCCTGGGCTATTACCCCAACCCCATGCATCCCGACGTCGAGGTCCGCGGGGCGGCCATCGCGCACATGAAGCTGGTCATCGCCGCGGCCGCGAAGATGAAGGTGCCGTTCTTCAACACCTTCATGGGCGGCGATTCCACGAAGCACGTTGACGCCAACTGGGATCGAGCGCTGGAGATCTGGCCGGAGATCGTGGCTCATGCCGGTGAGCACGGGGTCAAGATCACCATCGAGAACTGCCCCATGATCTTCAGCCACGACGAGTGGCCGGCCGGCAACAATATCGCCTGGTCGCCGTACGTCTGGCGCCGCATCATTGCGGAGTGGGGCGACACCATCGGCCTCAACTACGACCCGTCGCACCTGGTGTGGCTGATGATCGACCAGGAGCGTTTCATTCGCGAGTTCGGCACGCACATCCTCCACGTGCAGGCCAAGGACGTCGAGATCAATCGCGACGGCCTATATGAACGCGGGACGCTGTCTGGGGGTATCGGTTGGCAGGTACCGCGACTGCCCGGCCTTGGCGAGGCCGACTGGGGCCGGATCTTCGCGGCACTGTGGAGGGCCGGCTACGACGGCGACATCATCATCGAGCACGAGGACCGTGACTTTGAGGGCAGCGACGAGCTCGTGAAGCGCGGTTTCCTCATCGCCCGCGACATCCTGCGTCCGTACATCAAGTGAGTTCCATGACCACCACGACCCCGACCTATACCGTCGAGACCGTCAGCGAGCGCCAGCTCGCCAAGACCATCGACCATTCCCTGCTCAAGCCGGAGCTCGACGACGCGTTCATCGCGGCCGGCTGCCGCCTCGCCGCCGAGTACGACGTCGCGTCGGTCTGCGTCCGGCCCGCCGACGTGAAGCGCGCAACCGCGATCCTGGACGGGACCGAGGTTGCGGTGGGCACCGTCATCGGCTTTCCGCATGGCTCTTCGACCACCGCGACGAAGGTCTTCGAAGCGCGCGACGCCCTCGTGAACGGTGCCACCGAGCTGGACATGGTGATTCCGATCGGCGCGCTGCGTTCGGGTCGCGACCAGGATGTCCAGGACGACATCGCCGCGGTGGTGCAGGTCGCGCACGAGGCCGGCGCCATGGTCAAGGTCATCCTCGAGAACGCCTACCTGACCGATGACGAGAAGGAGCGCGGATCCCGCCTGGTCGAGGCCGCGGGCGCCGATTTCGTGAAGACCTCGACCGGCTACGCGCCAACCGGTGCCACGCACGAGGACCTGGCGCTCATGCGGCGCGTGACATCGCCACACGTGCAGGTCAAGGCAGCCGGCGGCGTTCGGACCCTGGATGACCTGATCGCCGTCATGAATCTTGGCGTCACGCGCATCGGCGCGACGCAGACGAAGGCGATGATCGACGACTATCGGGCTCGTCGGGCTGGCACTGCGCCGGCGCCGACCGCGGGCTCCAGCGAGGACTCGTACTGACGTGACCACCGCTGCCGTTCCGACCATGCGCTGGGTCGCCGAGGCATCGGTGCTGCTGGAGCGCCTCGCCGCCACGCAGGCGGAGCACGTAGAACGCGCCAGTGAGTGGTGCGCCGATGCGATCGCGGCCGGCGGGTTGGTCCACATGTTCGGGACCGGGCACTCGCGCATCCCGGTCGAGGAGATGTTCCCGCGCTACGGCTCCTATCCAGGCTGGAACCCGATGGTCGAGCTGTCGATGACGTTCCACACCCAGGTGGTCGGAGCGAACGGTCAGCGCCAGGCGATGTACATCGAGCGCATGCCCGGCCTGGCCGACGTGATCCTCGACAACTTCCATTTCGCCCCGGACGACGTGATGGTGGTCTTCTCGGCATCGGGCCTCACGGCGGTCCCGGTGGAGATGGCGCGCGGCGCCAAAGCGCGGGGCATGCGGGTCATCGCCGTGACCTCGGTCGCGCAGTCGATGTCCGGCGAGCCGCCGGTCGAGCTGGGATCGCGGTTGCTCGACGAGGCTGATCTTGTGATCGACCTGTGCACGCCGCACGCTGACGCGCTGTGCACAGTGGAGGGGCTCGATACGCCGGTCGGCCCCGGATCGACGGTGACCGCGATCGCCATCGTCAACGCCATCAAGGTTCGCGTGGCGGAGCTGCTGACCGAGCGCGGCGTCATGCCCCCGGTGATCACCCGCTCGTCCGTGGTGGGGGAGGAGCGGTCTCGAGATTTATTCGACCAGGCCTATCGAGAGCATGCCCGGCGGATGGCCCGGGCGCTCGACCAGCAATCAGGAGGTACATGACGAAGCCATCGCGAGACGCAGCGTCTCAGTCACATCGTGTCGACCGGCGTCCACCATTGCGGAGCCGGCTCATCGGAGAGAAGGAGCTCAACGGTATGAATGTTTTCAAGCGGAGTCGTCCGCTCGTCGCGGGTCTCGCGGCGGTCTTCGTCATCGCCGGCTGCACCGGCGGCGGCGACCCATCGGATGGAGCGGGATCCAGCGCCGGCGCCGGCGGTGGTGACGGCGAATATCACATTGGCGTGTCGAACACGCTGACCAACAACGGCTGGCGCGAGGAGATGATCTGCTCGATCAACGCCCAGTCCGCGGTCTCCGGCGAAGTCGCCGAGCTCACGGTCAACCATCGCGACACCGATGCCGCCGGTCAGCTCGAGGATCTTCGGAACCTCATCGCTGCCGAAGTGGACGCGATCATCGTCAACCCGGTCAGTCCGGACGCGGTGAACGCGGCCCTTGCCGAGGCCGCTGAAGCAGGCATCCCGGTCATCTCGGTCGACCAGGCCGTGACCGATCCCGATGCCTATCTGATCGCCAACAACCAGGAGGAGTACGCCTACCTGGGCGCCACCTGGCTGTTCGAAACCCTGGGCGGCGAGGGTGACGTCGTCTACATGCGCGGCTTCGCCGGCCACCCGGCCGATGACGACCGGCATGTCGGGTGGGAGCGCGCGCTCGAAGAGAACCCGGGCATCAACGTCGTTCACGAGGTCCATACCGGATGGGACCAGGCGACCGGCGTCCAGCAGCTCACTGACTTCCTGGCCACCGGCACGAACTACGACGGCATCTGGACGTCGGGCATCGACAACGTGATCGTCGATGCGCTCATCGAGGCCGATGCGGAGCTCGTCCCGATCGTCGGGGCGGACAATGCCGG
>JBBSLF010000135.1:0-3535 GCA_038255505.1 Candidatus Limnocylindria bacterium | reverse complement strand
CAGGATGATCTTGTTCAGGCCGCCCCAGATGATCACGATGCCGAACCAATAGATCGACAGCGTCACGAGTTGGGTCAGCGGAAGCGCTCGCGTCGGTCGCTCGATGTGGGCGTCGGTCATCGGTCCATCCAGTGCTGTTGCGCGGAATCTACGCGCCTTGCGTCGCGCAGGCCAGCAGATTGGCACGCGCGTCCTGCGGCCCGACTGCGGTCGAGCGCCGCGGCCGCTACCCTCTGGACTTCATGCCTCATGAAGCGGCCCATGACCGGCTGAGCGTCCTGCGCCATCAGGACCCTTTCCCAGCACCGACCCAAACCGATAATGCCTCCGGCACTGCGACCACGCGATTTATCGGCGCTTTCTGGCCCCACGGCGCTTTCTGGCCACGAACCTACGACATATCGGCTACCTGCTGGCGTGAGCCGGGCATGGAGGCGCCCCTCGTGCCGGCCGCCAGCCGAATATCGGAGAGCTGCGGCCCGTAGGGAGGTTCGGGCCAGAAATCGCCGAAGAATCGGCGCGGAGGGCAAGCCCCAGGGCGGCTCACCTTCGGGCGGACGCGGTTGGTACATCTGCTGCCTCTGCGGGCATTGGCCGAGATGTGCACGTGTCTGAGGCCGATCCCACGCTCAAGGACTGGGCCGAAGCTCTGAATTTTCCATCTAATGCGCCGCGGGCGGGCATATGACCCTTCGCACTGCGCGAGGAGCGGCGGTGAGGACAGAGCGTCGGAGCCGATTGACGATCGGGCGTAGAGTCGGGGCAGGAGGGAAGTCGCATGCAGGAGCCCTGTCTCTCATGTGGACGCAACACCGCCGCAGGTTCTCGGCTCTTCAGTGGACGCAAGCGCGGGCGCGACACCAAGGCCGAGACCGACGGCTTCCTGTGCTACGCGTGCCAGCCCGGCTCGGCCGCGACGGGTCCCGAGCAGTCGATCCCGCTCAGTGGTCGATACGTCGTGATCGACATCAGGATCTTGGGGCCTGGCTGATTGGCGCTAGAATCGGCGAGTGATTGATCCTGTCGCCTTCGAGATCGGTCCCGTCCAGGTGTATTGGTACGGGATCATCATCGCCAGTGCCGTCCTCATTGCCGGGCTCCTCGGCACGAAGGTCGCCCGCTGGCTGAACGAGAATCCCGACGACGGCTGGTCGATGCTGCTGCCGGTCATGATCCTGGCCGTGATCGGCGCGCGGCTGTACCACGTTATCCACCAGTGGGAGTTCTACTCCGCCAACCCGATCGCGATCCCGCAGATCTGGAATGGCGGGATCGGTATTCCGGGTGCGGTCGCCGGCGGCGCGCTGGGCATTTACCTGTATAGCCGCTCCAAGGGCATGAATGCGGCGCGTTGGATGGACATCTTCGCGCCGGCGCTTCTGCTGGGCCAGGTGATCGGGCGCCTGGGAAACTTCGTCAACCAGGAGCTGTACGGCCCGCCGACTTCGTTGTGTGGCGTCGACTTCCCGGCCTGCCTGCCATTCGGCATCCAGATTGACGCCGAGCATCGCGCGGGGACCCCATGGGACGCCGTGACCTTCCCGGTGGAGACCACGACCTTCGTGCCGCTCTTCGCCTACGAGATGGCGCTCAACCTCGCCGGCATGTTGGTCCTGCTGTTCGTGATTCGCCGTTTCGCCCCGCGCCTCTTCGCCGGCGATGCCACGCTCATGTACATCATGTGGTATGGCGTGGTGCGCAGCCTGCTCGAGACGTACCGGGTCAACAATTGGACCATCTTGGGCGTGCCCACCGCGATGTGGGTCGGCATCATCGGTTCCGTGCTTGCGCTTGCCTGGCTGATCTACCGCCATCGTCGCGGCAACGGTTCGCCCATGGTCAGGCCAGCCGAGGAGCCAGAGGCCGATGCGCCCGCGCCGCAGCCGCAGGCGGAGCCTTCCGCTGGCTGAGCGGCCGGGCATCCTGCCCGATGTCACGGCGGCCGTCGGCCTGACACCACTGGTCGCGCTTGACCGGCTCGCCGCCGATGTCCGGCCGCGCATCGTCGCCAAGCTGGAGCACATGAACCCCGGCGGATCGGTCAAGGACAGGATCGCTTTGCCAATGATCGAGGCCGCCGAGCGCGCCGGGTTGCTGAAGCCGGGCGGTGTCATCGTGGAGCCGACATCGGGCAATACGGGCGTCGGCCTGGCCCAGGCCGCCGCGGTGAAGGGCTATCGGTGCATCTTCGTCATGGCCGACAAGCAGTCCGAAGAAAAGCGCGCGTTGCTGCGCGCCTATGGCGCCGAGGTCGTGGTCTGCCCGACCGATGTCGACCCGTCCGACGAGCGCTCGTACTACCGCGTTTCGGACCGTCTGGCACGCGAGACGCCCGGCGCATGGAAGCCCGACCAGTACTCGAATCCATCGAATCCGGAGGCGCACTACGCGACCACCGGCCCCGAGATCTGGGATACGACCGAGGGGCGGATCACGCACCTGGTCGTTGCCCTCGGTACTGGGGGCACCGTATCCGGCTTGGGGAGCTATCTGAAGGAGCGCAATCGAGCGCTGGTCATCATCGGAGCCGATCCAGCTGGGTCGGTCTACTCGGGTGATACGCCCGGTGCCTACCTGACCGAGGGGATTGGCGAGGACTTCTGGCCGGGTACCTACGACACGCGGATCTGCGATGTCGTCGTGCGCGTCAGCGACCGGGACTCGATGCTCATGGCGCGGAGCGCCACGTCGCGCGAGGGGATTCTCATGGGCGAGTCATGCGGCACGGCGCTGTGGGCGGCGCTCCAGGTGGCCCGCTCGATTGATGATCCGGAGGCGCTGTTCGTGGTGATCTTGCCCGACTCGGGGCGCAACTACGTCGGGAAGCTCTACAGCGACCGATGGTTGCGTGAACACGGACTCCTCGGGCCGTACGAGGAAGTGGTCGACTACGACTGGCGCGCCACGAGCGCCGATGTCGTCCTGCGCGGCTCGGAGATTCCGCAACCCGGCTGATCGTTACTGTCGTACCCGGCTGGTCGCGATCTATCGAGACCGATGCGCCCGAAGCCGATCTCCGGCGCGATTCTCGTGTTCTATGAGCTCCCGGCACGCTGGAGCCGCGCCTCGCGGCGGAGCTCATGCGTCAGTCGTGGTCATCGAGTGCGGGAATCGCGCCCCGAATACCCCTCCGGCGCTCTGGTCGCGATGTATCGCGACCGCGCCGGCGTAGGAGGACTCGTCGATTGGCGGGTTGTCATTCTGGTCGCGTTCTGTATCGGTCATGAGGTGACAGCAGGTACGACCGATGCCACAATCCGGAGCGCCATGGCGTCTACGCGGTGATGACCACCCAGCATCCATTGTTTAACTCGGCCGCTCCGTGGCTCTGGGCGCTGCTCACACTCGTCGCGCTGATCGTCTCGTTCTTCGCGGCGTTCCTGATTGGCACTACGGCGGTGCGGTTCGGATCGGCGGGACCACAAGGCCTGGAGTTCCGGTTGGACCTGGCGCTCTTCCTCGTTCTCATGGGCGCGTTCGGCATGCTGGGCGCGCTCGCGATGGCGCGCCTGGTCTTCGGGCGCTGGTTGCCCGT
>JBBSLF010000134.1:0-3554 GCA_038255505.1 Candidatus Limnocylindria bacterium | reverse complement strand
GCCTTGCTGGCCGAGTACGCGACGTAGTCTGCCCTTCCGCGCGTGAAGGAGCTCGAGGCGAAGACGGTGAGTGATCCGTGGCTCGTACGCAGGTGCCGATACGAGGCGGCGGCCACGTTCAGCGTGCCGCCCAGATTGACATCGAACACCTCCTTGAGGTCCTCCGGATTCGCATCAGCGACCGTGCCAATCCTGAGGATGCCGGCCGTGACCACCACGTGGTCGAGCCCGCCAAGCCGATCCGCGACCTCGTCGACACATCGATCCACGCCCGCCCGGTCGCGAACGTCGAGGCCGGTCGAGCGTCCCACGACTTCGGCCCGGGCGCCAAGGCGCGCCACCTCGTCGGCGATGGCCCGGCCGATGCCGTTCGTCCCGCCCACGACGAGCAGCCGCGCGTCATCCAGGGAGGCGCCAACCGCCGCCGACTCATCGTCCTCGAGCGTCTTCATCTGGAGCATTCGATCGGCGAGGACCATGTCCAGCCGAGTGGTGATCTTCATGTTCATCTCGTCGCCCGGCACGGCGAGGATGCGAGCGCCAGGGACGTGGCGCAGGACGAGGCTGCAGTCATCGGTGGCCGTCATATCGCCCGCGGCCGCGGCGGCTTCGTACGCCTGCACCAGCACGGACTTCCGGAAGACCTGCGGCGTCTGGCCACGCCGATAGCGCGCCCGGTTGGGAATCTCGACCACGACGCCGTCCTCCACCACGACCAGGGTGTCGGCGCTGGGGATGACGGTATCGGTGCTGTCGGCGACTCCCTCGACAACGGGATCGATGGCGCGCCGGAGCACTTCAAGCGGTAGCAGCGGCCGGACGGCGTCGTGCACGAGCACGATGTCGTCGTCCGAGGCGTCGAGCGCGAGGATGCCGTTCCACGTACTCTCATTGCGAGTCGCTCCGCCCGCCACAATGCGTGTGGGGAGTTTCAGGTTGGCTGCCTGGACCAGGCTTTCCGTCTCGGTCAGCCAGTCCGGATGCGCGACGACGACGAGCCGGTCGATCTCGGCGGCGGCAAGTGTCCGAAGGCTGCGGAGAAGGATCTCCTCGCCCGCAAGGCGCAGGAACTGTTTGGGAACTTCACCGCCGAATCGATTCCCATCGCCCCCGGCCAGGAGAATTGCGCAGATGAGCATGGGCTCCACACCGAGTGAGGTGTTGATGAACGTCAAGAGACTACGGCATCTGGCGTTCCGTGCAGGAGCAGCATCGGCATGAACGCACCCCTCCTCGAGCCTTCGGGCCTCGAGGTCACCGACGTTCATTGGGAGCGCATTCAGCTCGTCCTCCGTATCCGACGCCGGCAGGACAGCGGAGCCCAGCTCCATGCGGGCGAGGTTCACCTGCGCCCCGCGGATGACCATCGGCCCACGCTGCCGGCCCGACCGGTCGTCGGCGCCATCGGTCCCGACGAGCGACTGGTGCGGTTCAACGTCTTCGTCGGCCACGATCAGATGCCGCTCGCACCGGGCACGTGGGAAGTTGTCCTGCGCCACCCGGACACGGCTAACGAGTGGACCGCCATCCCGGGCAGCGTCGAGCTCAGGCTCGAAGAGCCGATGCGCGAATTCATCTCAGGCGATGCGACCTATCGGGTGAAGCTGGCGGCGGAGGACGGCGCCCCACTCGACGTCACAATCTCGACCGAAGCGCCTGACCGGCCTTCCCACCGGTCACCTCGCACGCTTTTCGCCTGGTCGCGAGCGCTGCCTCGGCAAGCGTGGTTCCACCTCTTCGGGCTGCTGCTGACGATCGTCCATGGTCTACCGTTCCGACGGCCGTTGATCGTCTTCACGTCCGACTCGCGCACGTCGCTCAGCGGCAACCTCAAGTTCGTCCATGACCGGATCATCGAGCGCGGGCTCGATCGTCAGTTCCGGCTCGCGATGATCTTCAAGGCCAGCATCCGGCTGCGGCGGACGCTCCGCGACCGAGCGCGTTTCGTCTGGCTGCTGGCGCGCGCCAATGTAATTCTTGTGGAGGATTACCAGCCTGCCATCTACCGGCTGCCACGTCGATCCGACCAGCGCATCATTCAACTTTGGCACGCGTGGGGTGCCTTCAAGACGGTCGGGTACAGTCGCATCGGCAAGTCATGGGGCCCGAATCCGTATTCCAGCGTGCACAAGAACTACACGTACGCCACCGTCAGCTCGACGCACGAAGTGCCCTTCTACGCGGAGGCATTCGGCCTTCCGGAGGAGCGCGTCGTTCCCACCGGCACGCCGCGCATGGATGACTTCCTGGACCTGTCCCGCCAGGCTGAACGCCGCGAGGCCGCCCACGAGGCAATCCCCGGCCCGCGCGACCGCGAAGTCATCCTCTTCGCGCCGACGTTCCGCGGGAATAGCGCTCGTCACGCTCGCTACCCCGTCGAGCTCATCGACCTCGACACGGCGCATGCGCTCTGCGTGGAACGCGATGCGACGCTCATCTTCAAGATGCACCCCTTCGTGCGCAGGCGCGTCGATATCCCCGACGAGTACCGGGACCGGTTGATCGATGTCAGCGACCTGCCGGTGGAGACCAACGACCTGCTCCTCATCACCGATCTCCTGGTCACCGACTACTCGTCACTCGTGTTCGAGTACTCGACGCTCGGGAGACCGATGCTCTTCTTCGCCTACGACCTGGAGGAGTACATCGCGGGCCGCGACTTTTATGAGCCGTACGAGGAGTTCGTGCCCGGGCGGATCGTGCGCACCTTTGGCGAGCTGCTCGATGCGATCCGGCGTGATGACTACCAGCTCGAGAAGGTCGGGCCGTTCGCCGCCAGGCACCTGCCGGAAGGGGACGGCACGGCGACCGACCGCATCATCGACGAGCTGATCCTGTCGTGACCGATGCGCTCGTCGTCCTGCGCATTGCGCTCGTGCGCCTGGGGTTCCTGCTCGGATCACGACGGCCACTTCAACGCCGGGTCGTGCTCGCGACCGGCAGCGCCCGCACGATCGGCGGAAATCTCGAAGCCATCCGGGCCGAGATCGCCCGGCGCTCGCCACCGATCCCGGTCGCGATCCTCACCCACCGACCTGGCCGCGGACTGCTCGAGAAGCTCGCGGCAGCGTGGCACGCGGTCGTCGCCGGATATCGCTTGGCCACCTCACGGCTATTCGTGGTCGACGACTACTACTTCCCGATCTATGCCATCACGCCACGCCGCGGAACGATGATCGTTCAGACGTGGCACGCCAGCGGGGCCTTCAAGAAGATGGGCTACAGCCTGGCCGGCAAAACTTTCGGGGCCGATGCGGCGCTGCTGCGCCGGGTGCGCATCCACGCCAACTACGACCTGTGCCTGGTCTCCGCAGCACGCCTGGCGCCACACTACGCGGAGGCTTTTCGCCAGCCGCTGCACCGATTCAGCTCGAGGATCGGCGTCCCGCGCGCGGATCCGCTGCTCGACGCGGCGTGGTGCGAACGCTCGGCCGACGCCATTCGTCACTGCTACAAGATCCCGTCCGGCCACCGGGTCCTGCTCTTCGCGCCGACGTTCCGTGGCGAGCGCACCACGAACGCTCGTCACAGCGACGACCTTGATCTCCAGCGGC
>JBBSLF010000133.1:0-3815 GCA_038255505.1 Candidatus Limnocylindria bacterium | reverse complement strand
GGCTCCCCCCGGGCGTCCTGTGCGTCCCGGTCACCGCTCGTCTCCCCCAGGACCATCCCCATGGCTGTATCGTACAGCTAAAGGTTGGTCCTGCACATATGGAAGACCTTTATCTCTCGTTGCGGGAAGACGGCTACGTGCCCGATTCGTACGATTCGCTGTACGCTTTTTGTTCAGCCGTCATCGGATCGATGCGTATGCCCATGCTCTCGAGCTTGAGGCGCGCAACCTCGCGGTCGAGGTCATCAGGGATGCCGTACACCGCGGGCACCAGCTCATCGATGTTCTGACGCAACCACTCCAGCCCCAGGGCCTGATCGGCGAAGCTCATGTCCATCACCATCGCCGGGTGTCCCTCCGCGGCGCCGAGATTGACGAGGCGCCCATCGGCCAGAAGGTAGATGCGCCGGCCGTCGGCCATGAGGTACTCCCGGGTGAATGGACGCACCTCGCGATTCGAGGTGGACTGCTCTTCGAGCGCACCGAGCTCGAACTCGTCGTTGAAGTGCCCGGCGTTGGCCAGGATCGCACCGTCACGCATGACCGGAAAGTGATCGGCGCCCCAGACGTTGAGATTGCCCGTACCGCTGATGAAAAGCTCGCCGACCTCAGCCGAGTCGGCCGCATTCATGACGCGATACCCATCCATCGCCGCCTCGAGCGCGCGGACAGGATCGACCTCGCACACGACAACACTGGCGCCCATGCCGTGCGCGCGCGACGCGATCCCGCGTCCGACCCAGCCGTAGCCTCCGACGACGACCGTCTTGCCCGCGAACAGGATGTTGGTGGCGCGCAGGACGCCGTCGATCGCGCTCTGCCCGGTCCCGTAGCGGTTGTCGAACAGGTGCTTGGTGAGCGCCTCGTTGACCGCCACTACCGGGTAGCGAAGCTTGTCGGCCGCGGCCATGGCACGCAGGCGGATGACGCCGGTCGTCGTTTCCTCCGTGCCGCCGACGACCTCGTCCAACAGCTCGGTACGGTTGGTGTGGAGCTCGTTGACGAGGTCCGCCCCGTCATCCATGGTGATATGCGGACGATGATCGAGCGCCGCGCCGATGTGAGCGTAGTACGACTCGCGATCCTCGCCCTTGATGGCAAACACCGGTATGCCGTGATGGACCACCAGCGCGGCCGCCACGTCATCCTGGGTCGACAGCGGGTTGGACGAGCACAGGACGACATCGGCTCCGCCATCGGCCAGGGTACGGACGAGGTTCGCCGTCTCGGCCGTGACATGCAGACAGGCGGCGATGCGCCAGCCGTCCAACGGTCGCTCCGCAGCGAATCGCTCGCGGATACCGGCCAGCACCGGCATCTGCCGATCGGCCCAGTCGATCTTGAGCCGTCCGGCATCGGCCAGGCCGATATCGGCGACGTCGTGCTTCACTTCGGTTCGCGTTGCCACGGAATTCGCATTGCCTCTCGTATCGGTCTCATCAATCCCCAACTGCCATGGCGCCGTCGTGCGAGGCGCTCAATGAGCTGGCAGTGAGTACGGTAGCCGAGGCGGGTGTAGGCCGCCACAGCCGGCTCGTTGTCAGCATGCACGTTCAGCGCAATATCGGACACGCGATCCAGCAGCTCGGCACTGACAGCGCTCGTCACCATCTTGGCGAAATCGTGGCCGCGAAAGTCGGTGTGCGTCATCACGTTGCCAACCACCGCGATACCCTCGCGCCGATTGACCGCATGGGTGCCCGCCGCGCTGACCAGCCGACCGCGGACGCGGATACCGTAATACACGCCGTCCTCGACCACCGACGCCGGGAAGCCGGCGCGGAAGCCGAGCTGGTACAGCCGATTCAGGTCGTCGACATCCAGGGCCGTCAGCCGCTCGGCAGGCCCGGCGAACGGGATGAAGGTGTCACGATCGACCACCATGCGCAGCATGCGCAGCGGCGTTTCCAGTTCGTAGAGGTCCCGGATTGCCACTCCATGCAGCTCGGTACCCTGGAGGTAGGCGTCGCGCGGCTTCAGCACGGAGTCGAGGATGGCACGGCAGCCGTCCGGAGCCCCCATGAGAAACAGAGGCTGCGGGACCAGCCCCTCGTGATGCATGGCCAGCGCGGTGGGACGTCCGGCATCATCGTGCGCCATGGCCCACGACACGCGGGTGCGGTTCGGGCCGTCCAGGTCGCCGAGCGCATACGCGGCGTACAGGCGGTCGGTGCGCAGGAATGCGGCGATCTCGACGCGGTCACCCACCGAGCGGGCGCGCAGCCGGGGTGACGACGCGACCGCCATCGGTCAGTAGGTGAGCAGGGCGTGGATGTCGAACTCGTCGAGCTGGTCGCGGCCATTCAAGGCCGACAGCTCGACCATGAACGAGAGGCCCGCAACCTCGCCCCCCAGGCGCCGCACGAGCTCGATGGTGCCCATCACCGTCCCGCCGGTGGCCAGCAGGTCATCCACGATCAGCACGCGCTGACCCGTGGTGATGGCGTCTGAATGGATCTCGAGCGTGGCCGTTCCGTACTCGAGCTCGTACTCGACCTCGATCGTCTCGGCCGGCAGCTTGCCGAGCTTGCGCACCGGCACGAAACCCGCTCCGAGCTTATACGCGAGCGGCGCGCTGAAGATGAACCCGCGCGACTCCATACCGACGACGATATCGACCTTGGTGTCGCCGATCTGCTGCGCCATCCGGTCGATCACTTCCCGGAATGCGTCACCATCCTTGAGCAGCGTGGTGATGTCGTAGAAGCGGATGCCTGGCTTCGGGAAGTCCGGGACTTCGCGGATCAGGGCGCGGAGGTCGTCGACGCTTGAAACGGTCACGGTCGTGTGGGCACTCCAGCTGGGGACGTGGCGGAATCCGTAGCCCGCTGAGTCTAGACCGATGCGCCTACCGGCGGCAATGTGGCGTTTACCCGGTCAACCCGCATCGCCATGCGGTCAATTGCCGTCGAGTCGGGCATATGACCGAGCCGATACGCCCGTTCGGTCCAACGCCGTCCACGCGGCCAATAGCCGGGAAAACGGTGAGACCGCCGCTCGATTTGAGCGTGGAACTGCTCGCCAAGCAGGCCACATCCCGCCTAATGCCCGCCCACACGGCAAATGCGTCCATCTACTGCTGAATTCCCAGCTCCGACGCATCTTCTGCGCAATGTGCACTCGCGGGAATATTGTCCGAGCCGGAACGTCGTACTCACGTGGCGGCGAGGCGCCGCAGGACCGTCTGGAGCACGCCGCCATTGCGCAGATACGTCACGTCGATCGCGCCATCGAGCCGAGCGATCACGCGGAACGAGACCTCGCGCCCGTCGTCACCGCGCGCCGTCACCACGAGCTCCTGGCGCGGACGGAGCCCCTCTGACAGGCCGCCGATCGCGAATTCCTCGCGCCCATCCAGACCGAGGGACGAGGCGCTCTGGCCCGGCAGGAACTGCAGCGGGAGGACCCCCATGCCCACGAGATTGGATCGATGAATCCGCTCGTATGACTCGGCGATGACCGCTCGCACGCCCTGGAGCATCGGCCCCTTGGCAGCCCAGTCGCGCGACGAGCCTGACCCATATTCCCTGCCCGCGATGATGATGAGCGGGGTGCCGTCATCGGCATACCGCGAAGCGGCATCGAAGATGCTCATCCGCTCACCCGTCGGCAGGTGCTCGGTGACATTGCCCTCGGCGTCCGGCGTGAGCAGGTTGTGCAGCCGGATATTGGCGAATGTGCCACGCATCATCACTTCGTGATGTCCGCGCCGCGATCCGTAGGAGTTGAAATCGCTCGGCTGAACGCCATGCGCAACAAGCCACTCCCCCGCCGGCGACGTGCGGGCGATCGAGCCTGCAGGCGAGATGTGGTCC
>JBBSLF010000132.1:0-3878 GCA_038255505.1 Candidatus Limnocylindria bacterium | reverse complement strand
TTACGCACGTTGTGTTCTCCTTGATGAATCGGCGGCCAAAGGGCCGTCCCCTGCTCTACGGCGCAGATGGAGTTCTGAATGCATGTCCTCCCTATACTCGGCCGCAATGACCGATGCCATGCGCGCGCTCGCCAAGATGCGCCGGGGTCCCGGGGCGGACCTGGTGGAGCGGCCGGTGCCGACGCCGGGCACGGGCGAGGTGCTCCTTCGTGTCGACGCGGCGAGCATCTGCGGGACCGATCACCACCTGTTCATCTGGGATGATTGGGCCGCCGAGAACCTTGTCCCGCCGCGGATCATGGGTCACGAGCTGGCTGGCACCGTGGTCGCGGCGGGCGCCGGCGTCACACGCGTGCGCGAGGGTGACCTGGTCGGCGTCGAGTCGCATCTGTTCGACTGGACGTGCGCCCAATGCCAGCGCGGCGACATGCATCTGTGCCGCAACCTGCGCGTCATCGGCGTCCATACCGATGGTGGCTTCGCCGGATACGCGGTCATTCCCGAGGCTAACGCCATCGAGTCGAACGGGCTGGACCCCGCGGTCGTCGCGCTCCAGGAGCCGATGGGAAACGCGGTCCACGCCGCCTTCGCCGAGCCGATCGAGGGGCGGTCGGTGCTCGTCACCGGCTGTGGCCCCATCGGTCTGTGCTCGGTAGGGATAGCGCGCGCCGCCGGCGCCTCCCTGGTGATCGCGACCGATACGGAGGCCTATCGCCTGGAGCTGGCGCGCACCATGGGCGCCGATCTCGCGCTGGACGCCGCCGATCCGGCGACGGAGGAGCGCATCGGTGAGGCCACCGGGGGCGATGGCGTCGAGGTCGTGCTCGAGATGAGCGGCGCGCCGCCCGCGCTCGAGCAGGCGCTGCGGGTCGTGACGCGCGGTGGCCGGATCAGCCTGCTCGGCATCTTCAGTGAGCTGGTGCCGGTCGACCTATCCGATCTCGTCATCCAAAAGGGCGTGCGGCTGCACGGCATCTACGGTCGCCGCATCTACGACACGTGGGAACGGACGCAATCGTTGCTTCGGTCGGGGGCACTCGACGTTGGGCCGATCATCACGCATCGGCTTCGGTTGGACGAGTGGGAGCAGGCATTCGAGCTCGTCGGGTCTCGCCATGCCGGGAAGGTGGTCCTGGTCCCGTAAGCCACGGCGCGCGGAATTTCACGGGGTGGACGTAACGGCCAACAAATGCCCCATTTGGGAATTAATTTGGACGTGCGTTTGATGGAGTGACCCAAATGACCGCGGAGCGCCCGCTACCTCGTCCTTAGCTGCGTGGGGTGAAACGCCGAGTGGATCGTGTCCGCGAAGGTATCCTGAGGCCATGCCAGATGCATCCGCGCGCGCTCGCAACCCGCTTGCCTTTCTGGATGCCGAGATCGAGGATCTGAAGGAGAAGGGCCTCTACCGGAAGTTGCGGGTCGTCCAGAGCGAGCAAAAGAGCCGCTGCATCATCGATGGTCGCGAAGTCATCACGCTGAGCTCCAACAACTACCTGGGCCTGAACACCCATCCGAAGCTGCGGGCGGCAGCGCTCAAAGCTGTCGAGGAGTTCGGCGCCGGCTCCGGCGCGGTCCGCACCATCGCCGGCACCATGAGCCTCCACGAAGAGCTCGAAGCTCGACTCGCCACCTTCAAGCACACCGATGCGGTCCTCACCTTCCAATCGGGCTTCACCGCCAACACCGGCGTGATCCCGATCCTCGCCCCCGAGGGCGCGACCATCGTGAGCGACGCCCTCAACCACGCGAGCATCATCGACGGCATCCGACTGACCAAGGCGGAGCGCAAGATCTATCCGCACTCGGACATGGACGGCCTGCGCGCAGCCTTGCGAGACGTTCGCGCGACCGATGCCAATCGGTCCATCCTGGTCATCACCGACGGCGTCTTCAGCATGGACGGTGACATTGCGAAGCTGCCAGAGATCGTCGGGGCCGCGGAGGAGGCCGATGCCATCGTGATGGTGGACGATGCCCACGCCTCCGGCGTCCTTGGCCGCAATGGGCGCGGAACGGTTGATCACTTCGATCTTCATGGCCGCGTGCACGTCCAGGTGGGAACGCTCAGCAAGGCGATCGGCGTGTTGGGCGGCTACGTCGCGGGCCCGGCGTCGTTGCGAACGGTCCTCGAGCACAGAGCGCGCCCCTTCCTGTTCTCGACCTCGCACCCGCCGGCCGTGGCGGCCGCGTGCCTGGCGGCCATCGATGTCCTCGAGGAGGAGCCCGAGCTGATCGAGCGGCTGTGGTACAACGCCCGCCACTTCAAGGCCGGCCTCGAGCGCCTGGGCTTCGACACGGGAGCCAGTGAGACACCGATCACGCCGGTGATCGTGGGGGCGGGCGCCCTGGCGCATCGGTACAGTGACCGGCTGTTCGAGGAGGGCGTGTTCGCCATGGGCATCGGCTTCCCAACCGTGCCGGAGGAGAAGAGCCGGGTGCGGACGATCGTCACCGCGGAGCATTCGCGCGAGGAGCTCGACACCTGCCTGGAGGTCTTCGAGCGCGTCGGACGCGAGCTCGCCATCGTCTGATCGAAGGATGGTCACGGCGCGGTGGCGGTGCTACCGTGCGGGCAGCGACACCCGTGCCCGAGCCTGCTGCCCAATGCCTGAACGCCCGCCGAGCGCGATCCTGCGACCGACTTTCGTCGGCAGGGTTCGCCGCGCATCCGCAGGGTCACCATCAACCGTTGCTCACGAGGCCGATGTCGATGCCCTGGCGCAGGCCGCGACGCGTGGAGACGCGGACGCGGTCGGCCGCCTGTACGACGCTCTGGTCGACCGCATCTACCCGTATGTAGCCGTGCGCGTTCGGCGCCGCGAGGATGCGGAGGACCTCACGCAGCTCGTGTTCGAGCGGATCGTGGGGGCGCTGCCGCGCTACCGTCACAACGGGCGGCCATTCGCCGCGTTCGCCTTCCGGATCGCGCGTAATGCCGTCATCGACCATCAGCGTCGGCTCAAGCCCACTGAGCCGCTCCGGGCGATCGCCGAGTCGAGCGACGGAATGGGCGTCGAGGCCATGTCGCTGCGTGAGGAGTCGATCCGCGAGCTTCGAAGCGCCATCCGTCAGCTCACGCCCGATCAGCAGGAGGCACTGGCCCTGCGCTACGCGAAAGGACTCTCGGCCGAAGAGGCTGCGCGGGTCATGGGTCGCCAGGCGGGGACGGTGCGCGGCCTCACGTTCCGCGCCATCGAGTCCCTGCGTCGCCATCTGTCCGCGGAGGCCGACCGATGAGCCTGTTCAAGGGCTCCCTGCGCCCGCCCACGATCTGGTCGGACGAGGCGATCGAGCGGTATCTGACGGCGCTTCGCGCGGAGGTGGAGATCGATCCGCTCTTCCGCCGCCGGCTGCGCGGCCAGGTGGTGAACCGATACGTCGCCGCACGCGAGGGCCTTGACGCCGGCGCGCGCTCGCGCCATATGGGCCGCCTCGGTCGCGCCGTGCTGTATGCCAGCTTCTCGCTGGCAGTGACCGTGACCGGCGTGATGGCGGCCTCGCAGGCGGCGCTGCCCGGCGAAGTTCTGTATCCACTCAAGCGTCAGATGGAGCAGTTCCGCATCGAGATTCTGCCATCGTGGTTCCATGCCGGGCTGGCGGCTTACGCCCTGTCGGAGCGGATCGGCGAGATGGACCGCCTGGCCGCCGCCGGCGACTGGGATGGTGTGACCAGGCTGGCGACAACGATCGAGGCGGGCTACCTCGAGCTGCTCGCCATTGATTCCGGCGGGACCGATGCCGCCATGCATCAGCACTTCATCGTCCTCGATCGTCTCCTCGAGCGTCTGCCCGAAGGCGCCCGCTCGGCCATTCAGTCGACCATCGATCGAGCTGCCGAGGCACGTGGCGGCGCGCCGGGCAGCGGATCGGCAGCT
>JBBSLF010000131.1:0-3943 GCA_038255505.1 Candidatus Limnocylindria bacterium | reverse complement strand
TGTCAATCTGGGCGGCACGCTGAACGTGGCCGCCGCCTCGTATCGGCACCTGCGTACGAGCCACGGATCACTCACCGTCTTCGCCTCGAGCTCCTTCACGCGCGGAAGGGCAGACTACGTCGCGTACTCGGCCAGCAAGGCGGGCGTGGTGAACCTGGCGCAGGGTCTCGCGGAGGAGTGGCACGACGACGGGATCCGCGTCAATGCCGTGAGCCCTGAACGGACGGATACGCCGATGCGCCGGATCGCGTTCCCGGAGGAGGCGCATACGCTGCTCCTCAAGCCCGAGGAAGTTGCGCGCGCCACCGTCCGGCTGCTGCGCTCCGATCTCACCGGGCAGGTCCTCGACGTCCGGCGCCACGTTGATCCGTAGTTCGTCAAGGCGCCGCCGATGAACTGGCTGGAGTACGTGCTCGCCACCACTATGCTGCGATGGTTGCGCCTTTTCTTATCGCTCCTGCCGATTCGCGGCAATCGAGTTGTGCTGGCCTCCGCGCGTCACGCACAGCTCGAGGGGAACCTGCGCTATCTGCATGCCGCGATGCAGCGAGCGCGCCCCGACCTCGACTACGTGCTCCTGCTCGAGCCGTACAGCTATCGGTTCTTCGGGAAGCTCGTCTATCTCCTGCGGTTGACCCGGGGTATGTACTACCTGTGCACCTCGCGCCTGTTCGTGGTGGACAACGCCTATTTCCCGATCCACATCGCGCCGCACCGGGCCGGGACGACGGTCGTGCAGGTCTGGCACGCGGCCGGAGCGCTCAAGCGGTTCGGCTTCGCCACCAGCGTCCCGCCCCGCCAGCCCGAGCGCCGATTCCTGCATCAGCACTACGACTACGTGATAGCCAGCTCGGAAGCCACGCGCCACGCCTACGCGGACGCGCTGCGCACACCGATCGATCGGGTCCTCGCGCTCGGCTCGCCGCGCACGGACCATTTGCTTGACGATGTACAGGTGGCCACGTCACGGCGCCGCTTGCTGGATCGTCACTCGAATCTCGAGGGTCGCCGCGTGGTGCTCTACGCCCCCACGTTCCGCGGGCGAGGGCAACGGAAGCGGGCTGCGCCCGGGCTTGACGCCGAGCGGCTGCGGAGCATCCTTCCCGACGAGTACGCGATTGTGCTGAAGGCGCACCCCAACCTGCACGGGGGTCCGAGCAGCCGGCTCGGCTACGACGTGATCGTGGATCCTGCGACCGAAATCAACGATGTCCTCGCGATCTCCGACATCCTGGTAACGGACTACTCCTCCGTCGTCTTCGATTGGGCGCTGCTCCACCGCCCCCTGGTGCTCCTCGTGGCCGACCTGTCGGAGTACGAGGCCGATCCCGGGCTCTTCCTCGACTACCGCACGGACATGATCGGCACCCAGGTGATCGACACCGAAGGGGCGGCAACAGCCATCGTGGGGGCCGACTTCGACCTGTCCGGATACGACGCGTTCATCGAGCGTCACCTCGGGCCGTCACGCGGTGACGCGAGCGAGCGATTCGTCGAGCGCTTCCTTGGCGACCTCGGCAGGCGAAGTGATAGGCTTCGGGCCAATGTCAGCCAGGAGTGAGGCACCGGCGACTCTTGTCGCCGCCGCCGCCAAGCCCAGTCCCCTGGCCCTCGTCATCCAGGCGGTCAACGACATCGTGTCGCGACGCCGCCTCGTCCGCTACCTCGTGCAGGCCGAGATTCGCAAGCGCGGAGTCAACACGTTGCTGGGCAACGTGTGGTGGGTGCTCGACCCGCTGCTGCTCATGGCGGTCTACGTCGTGCTCGTTACCGTGATCCGGACACGGGCGGTCCCGGATTTCCCGCTGTTCGTACTCGCGGCCGTCCTGCCATGGAAGTGGTTCACCGCAGCGATCGGGGATGCCACGAACTCCGTGGTCGGTCAGCACCGCCTGGTGAAGCAGATCGCTTTCCCCAAGATCGTCCTGCCGGTGGCCGCAACCACGGCCGGCGTCGTCGGATTCGCCTTCGGCCTGGTGCCGCTGCTGGCCCTCATGCTCTTCTTCCCGGATCGGCTCTCGCCAACCATCCTGTTGATCCCGGTCATCGCCGTCGTCCAGTACGTCTTCACGCTTGCCATGGCCATCCTCGTCGCCGCGGCGAACGTCTTCTTCCGAGATCTTGGCAACGTCGTGGGGCACCTCCTCCGCCTGTGGTTCTACCTGTCACCCGGCCTGTACAGCATGGATCAGCTCCGGGGACTTGCCGTCATGCAGGAAAACCCGTGGATGATCACGGTGGCCGAGCTGAACCCGATCGCAGTGCTGTTCGAGTCGTATCGCGCCGTCATCTACGGCAGCGAGGCTGGCGCGCACCTCCTCCCCGATTGGATGGCTCTCGCCTGGCTCTTGATCGGCAGCCTCGTGTTCCTCGCGATCTCGAGCGTCATCTTCAAGCGCCTCGAGCGCGACTTCGCAAAGGTGCTGTGATGGCGATCGACGAGTTCGCCATCGTGGCCGAGAAGCTGGGCGTGCAGTACAGCCTGCGCTTCCATCGAAAGCAATCCGTGCAGCGCACCTTGAGCCGATGGCTCTCTCGTGACCGAGCCGAGCCATTCTGGGCATTGCGAGATGTGAACCTGCGCGTCACCCACGGCGAGTCTCTCGCGGTGATCGGACCGAATGGGGCTGGGAAGAGCACGCTGCTCCAGGTTCTCGCGGGAATCATCAGCCCATCGGAGGGCCGCATCCAGGCGGCGGGCCAGATCTCCGGGCTGTTGACCCTGGGAGCCGGCTTCGACGTCGATCTCACCGGCCGCGAGAACATCCTCCTTGCGGGCGCCTTCCTCGGTCTCGATGATCGCGTGACGCGTGAGCTCCTGCCCGGGATCGTGGAGTATGCCGACCTCGGCCAGTTCATCGATGCGCCCCTGAAGGTCTATTCCTCCGGCATGCGGGCCCGCCTCGGATTCGCGATCGCCACCTCGGTTGACCCCGACATCCTGCTTCTCGACGAGGTCCTCTCCACCGGAGATGCGACGTTCCGCGACAAATCCAAGGCCCGCGTCCTCCAGCTGGTCGGCGATGCCAAAGCGGTGGTCCTCGTGACGCACGACATGAGCTGGGTCAAGGAATACTGCAACCGCGCCATCCTGATCGAGAGTGGGCGGGTGGTCCTCGAGGGCGAGCCCGACGAGGTGGTCGAGATGCATCGGCGCAACACGGTTGAGACGCGCCGGCGCAAGGCCGAGGAGGCCAAGGCGGCCGGTCTGTCGCCAGTCATCGCAGGCCGAGGACGGTGAGCGCCATTTCACCGCGCGAGGCTTCGGACACGAAGCCGCAGCTCCGGTTTTCGATCGTGACCGCGGTCTACAACGTGGCGCGCTATCTGGACGAGTTCATCGAGTCGATCGAAGGGCAGACCTTTCCACGAGAAGAATTCGAGGTCATCGCCGTCGACGACGGCTCGACTGATGAGTCGCTCGCCATGCTTCGTGCGTGGGAGCAGCGGCGTCCCGGCCTCGTGACCGTGGTGACGAAGGAGAACGGCGGTCAGGCGACCGCCCGCAACATCGGCACGAAATTGGCCCGCGGGCGCTGGGTGACCTTCACGGATCCGGACGATCGCATCGCGGCGGGCTATTTCCTCGAGGTGGCGATGTTCCTCGAGGAACATCCGACGGTCAGCTTGATCGCGACCAACCGCCTCATCCTCAACGACTCCACGGGAATTGTGACCGAAACGCATCCGTTGAAGCGCCACTTCCGGCATGGGAACCGGCTGCGCGTCATCGGTCACTATCCGGACTACTTCCACGGTAGTGCCCCGGCGGCATTCTTCTCGCTCGAGGAGGTCCGGCGGCAGCAGCAGGAGTTCCATTCGAGCGTCCGCCCCAATTTCGAGGATGGCCACTTCTGCTGCCACTACCTGCTCGGGATCGAGCGGCCCGCCATTGGCTTTGTCGCGACGGCTCACTACCACTATCGCAAGCGGCAGGATGGCA
>JBBSLF010000130.1:0-4075 GCA_038255505.1 Candidatus Limnocylindria bacterium | reverse complement strand
TCGACCTCGCGATCGTGGGGCTGGGGTTGAACGGGCACATCGGCTTCAACGAGCCCGGCTCCACCGCCGACTCGTCGACTCGCGTTGTCGACCTCCATCCTCGCAGCCGGGAGGCGGCGGAGGGCTATGGCGCGGAGGGTGTGCCGGAGCGGGGGATCACCATCGGTCTGGCACGGCTGCTGGAAGCCGGCGAGCTTTGGCTGCTCGTCACCGGCGAGCGCAAGGCGGAGATCCTACGTGCCGCGCTCGAGGGCCCCGAGATGCCGGACGTCCCCGCCAGCTTCCTTCGACGCCATCCGCACTGGCGAGTCATGGCTGACGACGCGGCAGCCGCTTTGCTCAGCGTAGGATCTCCGCCACCGACAATTCGCTAGGACAATTGGGGAACCGTAGCCAGCTGGAGCGCGGCCTCGAAGCGCTCGAGGATGGAACGATCGCCGATGAGCCGTAGCTGGGCGCCGAACGAGCGGCCACCAAGCAGCAGCAACAGGTCGGAGGCGTTCGCGGTGACGGTAGCGTCGACGGCGGATGGAACGGACCCTTCCTCAACACGCAGCTCCGTCGGCAGAAGGGTGACGATCCAATCACCGGGCTCGTCGAGGCAGTGGAGCTGGAGCCGTTCACCCGACCCCCCGATCTGGATACCTCCGGCGGGTAGATGCCGGACCACTGACTCGGAGATCCCGCTCCGGGCGAGCCAAGATGCGATCGGTTTCGCCTCGCCATGCGCACTCTGTGCATCCCAACGGTGAATCGTCGTTTCGTGCGCCATGCGAGTCCGCCAGAAGCTGACCGTGCCTTCGTCGCTTATGGTCCAGACAGCGACGGCTGGATCAGTCGTTTCGAGCACATCAGCCAGCCGGCGGGCACCGTCGGCGAACCAGCTCGTGAGCGCCGCTGGATCGATGTGCGAGCCGAGTGCCGCACGCGGCACACGATCCAACGCCCGCTGTTCGATCATTGCCGACACCCATCGATGGATATCGCCGGTGTGACGGACCAGATCGGCCAGCGTCCAGCCTGAATACCGGGGCACAGATACATTGAGACCGAGGCCCGCAGCATCAGCGAGGCCGCCTGCCTCGTCGCGGATCGCTTGGATCAGGTCGCCCGTGGCCACGAGGGCGACGAGTATGCCACGGTCGGCGGTTCCCTTTCTGAAGTGGTCGACGGATGCATGGTCAGCGGGCTCAGGCCGAGAGGTCGGCCGCCGGACGGCGCTCGCTCAGCCATCGGGCCAGGGAGTCGCGGGAGAAGAGCTGCTCGAGGACCATGGTCGAGGCGCCGATGACTCCGGCAAGCGCCCCGAGCGATGAACGCTGGACCACCAGGTCGCGCGTGGCGAGCGGCAGGGATCGGCGGTAGACGGTCTCCCGGATGGCGGCCAGCAGGTGATCGCCGCTCTGGGCCACGCCGCCGCCGACCACGATGAGCGAGGGGTTGAAGAAGTTCACCACGCTCGCGAGCATCAGGCCGACCCGGTGGCCGGCGACCTGGAGCAGGTTGATCGCCACCGGATCGCCGAACGAGGCGGCTCGCGCGACGTCCTCCGCGGTCACGCGACCGTGTTGGTCGAGGGCCACCCGTAGGCGCTCGCTGCGCCCGCTGGCGGCTGCCGCCTCGCCGTCGTGCCCGAGCGCGCCACCCCCGGCAAGCGCCTCGAGGCAGCCGACATTGCCGCATCGGCAGACGATCGACGCGGTGTCGACGACCTGGATGTGGCCGACATCGCCGGCCGCGCCCTGCGTTCCGCGGTGGATCCGGCCGTTGGAGATGATCCCCGCGCCGATGCCAGTGCCGATCTTCACCACCACCACGTTGTCGTGGCCGAAGGCGATTCCCGAGCGCCACTCGCCGAGGGCCAGGATGTTCACGTCGTTGTCGACCCAGACCGGCGCGCCGTAGCGCTCGGCGAAGCGCTCGCGAACCGGGTAGCCGTCCCAGCCCGGCATGATCGGCGGCGAGACCGGGCGGCCGGAGCGGAACTCGACCGGGCCGGGCACACCGATCCCCACGCCCCACAGGGGCCCCGGCAGGTCGCGGGTCGCATCGGTCAGCTGCTCGAAGAGCTCCTCGATGCGGGACAGGCACCGCTCCGGGCCGGCCGAAACGTCCGCGGGCTCGCCGCGGTGGCCCAGGATGCGGCCGTCGAGATCGGTCACGGCGACATCGATGCTCGTGGCACCGAGGTCCGCCACCAGCAGGTGGCCCGCCTCCGCCCGGAACGTCACGCGGCGCGGCGGGCGGCCACCGGTACTGGGCCCGACCTCGTTCTCGACCACCAGGCCGAGGTCGATCAGCTCGCCGACCCGCTGCGCCACGATGCCGCGGGTCAGGCCCGTTCGGGTCACGAGCTCCGACCGTGAGCGGGAGCCGCTTGACCGGACCTCGTCCAGGATCATGACCATCGCATCGACCACATCGTCCACGGCGGAGATGAGCGGCGCCCTGCGTTCCACCCACGGATGATACGGCGTGCCCTGCTTAGCGAAGCTCCGCCAGTGCTGCTCCCAGCCAGCGATAGGTCCACTCCTCGGCGAGCGGTCGGGTATCAGCGAAGAAGATCGGGATCTCCGGGTAGCGCACCTGGACCCGGGCCAGGAGGTCCGGCAGGAAGCCGGCGGCGCCGTACTTGAACGCAAGCAATGCCGAGTAGCGATCCTCGACCACGACCGCCGCACGGGGCAGATCGCCAAGCTTGCCGAGCTCGAACACGAATGTTCCGTTGCTCAGCGATCCGGTCAGGTCCGCCAGCGCCTTGCGCTCGACCGATGCCAGCAGCGAGCCATCGGCTCCGAAGACGCCGTAGTCGCCGGCGGCAAGCGCCTGGCGCAGCACCGTCGCCTGCTGCCTGACGAACCGATACGGATAGCGTTCGCGCGTGTCGACGACGATGGTGATCGCGCCCACGTCGCTGATCCTGCGAGTGGGAATGCGGGCGCCAGGTCGCGCGGTGCCCACCACCTTGCGCGTCTGCCAGAAGATTCCCTCGCGCCCGGTCGGCAGGGTGGTGAAGACGAACTGGGACCGATTCTCGCGTGGCCGATCCAGCACCAGGTCGATGGCCACGCCGCGCTTCGTGCAACTGACGACGGGCACCTCCTCGAGGATCTCGGCATCGTCGGGCCATTCATCGGTTCGATGACAAAAGACGCGTGCCGTCCGGGGCCAGGTGTCGCGCGCCTTGAGGATCGGCGCATCGGGTAGCGGCAGGCGCAGCAGATAGGGCAGCCGGCTATCCGGATCCGGATTGCGAGCAATGACGAAACGGCGTGCCGGTGTCACCATGGGGTCATGGTAGACAACGACGATCCCATCAAGGAACAGAAGCGGCGGCTCGAACGCGGCCTTCGCGAGGGGTGGATCACCCGCGGCGAGGATCGTCCGCCGGAGCAGGTGACGCGCCATCAACCGGTTGCTGGCACGCGCAGCACGACCGGGCTGATACGGGCCGACCGCGACGCCTCCCCGTAGTCTCGACCGGTAGACTCAGAAGCATGGCGAAGGGCGGGACGACCAAGGGCAACGGCAACGGCGCCAATCTCGGATTCGAGCAGACACTTTGGGCTGCCGCCGATAAGTTGCGCGGCCACCTCGACGCGGCCGAGTACAAGCATGTCGTCCTGGGCCTGATCTTCCTCAAGTACATCTCCGATGCGTTCGAGGCGCGGCGCCAGCAACTCCTCTCCGAAGTCGCCCACGGCGCCGATCCCGAGGACCCCGACGAGTACCGCGCCGAGAACGTCTTCTGGGTGCCGATCGAGGCTCGATGGGAGCGCCTCCAGGCCAGCGCCAAGGACCACGCGGCGATCGGCCAAATGCTCGACAAGGCGATGGACGCCATCGAGCACGAGAATCCCAGCCTCCGTGGCGTCCTGCCGCGCGACTACAACAAGCCGAGCCTGGACAAGCGCCGGCTGGGCGAGCTGGTCGACCTGATCAGCACCATCGGCTTCGACGCCGATGCGCACAAGGCGCAGGACATCCTGGGCCGGACGTACGAGTATTTCCTGGGCCAATTCGCCGGGCGCGAAGGCAAGAAGGGCGGCGAGTTCTACACCCCGCGCAGCGTGGT
>JBBSLF010000129.1:0-4082 GCA_038255505.1 Candidatus Limnocylindria bacterium | reverse complement strand
TTCAACGAGTTCGCCCTGGTGGCAATGCCGCCGACCCGGGTGTCAGCCCTGGAGGAAGGGCGCAACCGACTCGGCCGCACGGTGGCCAAGCAGGTGCACGACCTCGACAACTACATTGCCGCGGATCAGCTCGGGATCACGATCACCAGCATCGCCGCCGGCTGGATCGGACAGCCGGCGTTCAGTCAGCTCCTGTCAGGACCGATCGGTGCCCTCGGTTTGCCCGAGGCGATCAGTGCGCCGTTGGTGGCAGGCATTCTGGCCTTTGCGTTGATCACCGCCACGCAGATGGTCTTTGGCGAATTGGTCCCGAAGTCGATCTCGCTGCGCCATGCCGAACGGGTGGCGCATATCATTGCGCTGCCGATCGAGGCGATGGCGTTCATCCTGCGCCCGCTGACCGTGGCGATGAATGGCATCGGTCGCTTCATCCTGCGCCCGTTCGGAATCGATGCCGGCATGGCCAGCCATCACCAGGCCCTCGGCATCGAGGAACTCAGTGGAGCCGTCTCGTCGAGCGCCGCCGCCGGCCTGCTGCAGGTGAATCCGTCGACCGTGCACAACGCGATCCGTTTCCGCGAGTTGACCGCCCGGGACGTCATGGTCCCGAGGCCGAGCGTGGTGGGCGTACATGCCGATGACTCGCTCGACGAGGTGCTCGCCGCCGCTCGCGCCGCCCGCCACGTCCGTTACCCCGTCTTCGGTGACGGTGACGAGGTGCTGGGCTACCTGCATCTCGCCGATCTAGCCGGCCGATTGACGCAGCTCCAGCAGCCGGACGCCGAGGCGGGGTGGCGCGAGCTGGTCCGGCCGCTCGTTGCCGTCCCTGAGAATGCGTCGCTCGAGTCGGTGCTTGCGCAGCTGCGTGGAGCAGGGCAGCAGATGGCGCTCGTCGTTGACGAGTTCGGAAGCTCCGAGGGCGTTGTGAATATCAGTGATCTCCTGCGCGGCTTGGTGTCGCCGCCTGAACTGCCTACCACCGGGCCGCGACCGACGGTCGGGATGGATGCGGGCATACACTTGCGCAGCCTGGACGAGGATCTCGCGAAAGCGTTGGGCGCCGTCGATGCCCAGGCTGACACGCTGAACGGTGCGCTTGCCGCGGCCCTTGGCCGAGTTCCTCGGGCCGGGGATGACCTGACGATCGGTGGCTACCGTGTTCAGATCACCAAGGCCAGCGAGGTGCGCGCGCTGGAGGTCGATATCAGCCGCGTCGACGTCGCGGCTGATCGAAGGGCGTTGCGGTAGGCTGATCTGCCGGACGCCAACGAACGACACAGGAGGACCACACCCCATGGCCGCCACACGAACCGCTACCGCGACCTGGAACGGGTCGCTCAGCGAAGGCTTCGGCACCGTCACCGCCGGCACCAGCGAGCTCTTCATGGATCTGCCCGTCTCGTGGGCATCCCGCACCGAGTCGGCCGATGGCCGCACGTCGCCCGAGGAGCTTCTGGCTGCGGCGCATTCGTCCTGCTTCGCCATGCAGCTGTCCGGGGCTCTGGCCAAGGCCGGAACGCCGCCCGATCACGTTCATGTCTCCGCCACGGTCACCTTCGACAAGGTTGATGATGGCTGGGCCGTGACCCGCTCGGAGCTCGACGTGGTGGGCGTGGTACCTGGGATCGATGACGCGGCGTTCGACGCGGCGGCGCAGGCGGCCAAGGAAGATTGTCCGATCTCTCGCGCGCTGGCCGACAACGTCGAGCTATCGGTCAGCGCCGCGCTCGAGGAACACCACGACTGACGCCTAGCCGCCGAGCTCCGCCCCGCTCAGTTCCCAGGTGTCGGCCAGCCCGCCATCGGCGTCCCGTCCGCCGAATAGCAGGACGCGATTGCGAGCGACGTCCGCGACGAGCTCGGCGCCGGCGCGTCCCGCCGGCCCGGTGACGTCGATAGCAACTGCGTCGACCTCGCCGTCGGTCAGCAGCCACGCGTCGCCCAGGAAGCTTCCGTCCAGCCCCTGCCCGCCGAATACGAGCGTGGCTCCGTCGAGCCGGGTCCGGGCGTACAGGTTGCGGTCCGGCGGCACCGTGCCCTCGACGCGCGTCCATTGGCCACCATCGAGCGTCCACCGGTCACCGAGCGCGGTGACACCCGTCGTCTGCCCACCGTACAGGGTGAGGGTCCCGTCATCGGTCCACCAGCAGCCATGCAGGCACCGATTCACCGGTAGGCCGCCGTCTGGCGTCTCATCGGTCCATGCGCCGGAGGCGAAATCGTAGGCGCGCGTGTCGTTGAAGCGCGTGCCGTCCGACGTGAATCCGTGGCTGATCCACAGGCGGTCATCCGGCCCGATCGAGGCGCAGCTGCCATAGCGTGAGACCGGGATATCACCGGTTGCGGACAGCTCCGTCCAGGATCCCGCCGCGGGGTCGAAGGCCCACAGGTCGTTGAAGAAGGTTGGACCGGCCTGCCCGGAGAAGATCACGAGGCCGATGTCATCCACCCACACCGCCTCGTGCCCGAAGCGCGGCTCGGGGGCAGCCGCCTGTGCCAGCTCGGTCCAGTCATCGGCCTCGAGATCGTACGCCCACAGGTCGCCGAACACGGCCGTGCCGTTGCGACCGCCGAACAGGTACGCGATCTGGCCTTCAGGATCGGCGGTCCAGGTGTGATCCTCGCGCGCGCTGGGTCCGCTCACGTCGAGGGCTTCCCAGGCCAGCGACTCCGACGTGGCACCGGACGTCGGTTCTGCCGTGGCGCCGGGCGTCGGTTCTGCCGTTGCGCTGGGAATCGGCTCGACGGTGGGACGTGGCGACGAGCTTTCGGCCTCCATGGTCGGCTGTGTCGATGGCACCGTTGGGTTCGGCGTGGATGATGCGGGGCTGGCGCACGCGGCAAGGATCACGCTGAGCAGGAGGACGGCGAGCCGGTGCATCTGCGGATCGTACGTCGGAAGTGTGACGGGACGACGACGAACAGCTTCAGCGTTGGAAGAGCGCGAGCAAGTCGGGCGGGATGCGAACTGGTCGGCTGTCGGACGTGCGTACCCAGATCCAGTGCGTGGTCGCCTCGGTCGTGAGGGCGCCGTCGGACTCGCGGCGGATTTCGGTGCGCCGCACGCCACGAACGCCACCGATCTTCTGCGGCAGGGTCGTCACCAGCACGACATCCCCGTATCCAACCGGGCGGTGATAGGTCACGTGGTGCTCACGCACGACCCAGGCGCCGCCGTGCGCGAGCGACCATTCGCGGCCGAAGCCGAGCGCCTCGACGTGTTCGATCCCGACCTGTTCGACCCAGTTCAGATACACCGCGTTGTTGACGTGGCCGAGAACGTCCAGCTCGTACTGGCGAACAGGCCAACGGACGGTGTAGCGCCAGGGGTCGATCTCGGGAGCGTCATCGGTCACGCACGCAGCATATCCGCCGGATACGACCGGGCCAATGTCTTCCATCGCAACCAGAACATCCGTCCGGTGTGACGGGAGGCGGATGGAGCGGGAGACGAGATTCGAACTCGCGACATCCACCTTGGGAAGGTGGCGCTCTGCCAACTGAGCTACTCCCGCTCGGCGAGCGCGACGATGGTACCTGACGCCATGCGCTGGCGCCTCAGCCGGCGTCGGCCGATATCTGGGTCTTGGATTCGGATCTCGGCTCGGACGTGGCCGGATCCTCTGTCGGTTGACCTTCGGTAAGCGCGTCCAACCGCGCCAGCAGCGGCGGACACCCAAGCTGCGTGAGTAGACTTCGACCGTCGCTGGCGGCTTCGCGGTATGCCTCGCTTGATGGCGCGAGGACGGAGACCATGCCGATGCAGGTCAGTGCGTCGTCGAAGGGAAGATTGAGGTCTCGGAAGACGCGGCGAGCCTTTCGGAATAGGCTGATGGCCTCCCCACTCCTTCCCTCGAGCGCCGCGAGACCGCCACGCAGCGCCTCCTGCGTGGCTTCGATCGTTCTGCCGACACTCCCGGTGCCGGCGAATCTCGCAAGGTCGTCACGCAGGCCCTTGGCGTCCTTCATCCACCAGGCCGCACGCGCGGCCTCGCTGATCGTTTCTGCCAGGGCTGCATCCGAGATGGTGGTCAGCTCGAGCCACAGCCGCCGAGCCTCCGAATCACGTCCCTCAAAGGTGG
>JBBSLF010000128.1:0-4100 GCA_038255505.1 Candidatus Limnocylindria bacterium | reverse complement strand
TTTCGCAAGCTCCTATCTTGTCAAGCGGCCGCGCTGAGCTGTTCGGCGCCACGCTGCAGCGCGTTGAAGACGACGCGCGCGAGGTGACGCTTCAGGCACCGCATGGCCTCGCGTTGGCTCTTGCCCACGGCCCGCTTGCGGGCCACGAAGGCCTGGGCCGGCGGATGGTGACGCAGCTGCACCAACGCCACCAGATACAGCGCCCGGTTGAGCTGGCGGTTGCCGCCGCGGTTGAGCCGCATGCGCTGGACCTGGCCACTGCTGGCCGGGATGGGGGCCACGCCGGCCAGCGCCGCGAAGGCGTCGGGGCTCCGGAAGCGGCGCACGTCACCGACCTCGCCGATGAGCTTGGCGGCGATGAGGGTGCCGATGCCGGGGATGGCCAGCAGCGGGTGTCCGGCGACACGGGCCGCCATCGCGACCTCGAGCCGGTCGGCCTCGACCTGCAGCCGGCGCAGGGCGCGCAGCCGGTCGCGGGCCAGCTCGGCGTGCAGGCCCGAACAGCGGCCCAACTGACGCGCCAGGCGGGCCAGCGCGCGCGGGCCGACCAGTCCGCCGCGATGGCCCGGCGCCAGCACCAGCAGGTCGGCGTGCAACCGGTTGCGGGTGCGGGTCATGTCGGCCACCAGGTCCTCGCGCGCGGTGACCAGCAGCTGCAGCTCGCGCGTGGCGTCGGCGCGGCGCACCGGCGGCAGCTCCACTTCGGTCAGCGCCACGCGGGCGATGGCCAGTGCGTCAGCCGGGTCGCTCTTGCCGGCGCGACGGGTCCGGATCCGCTCGCGGCGGGTCAGCTGCGGCGGCACCTCGTGCACCGTCCAACCGGCACCGATCAGGAAGCGCGCCAGCGCCGCGCCATACGTGGCCGAGCCCTCGATGCCGAATCGCGCTGCTGGATCAATGCTCGCGGCCCAGGCGGCCACGGCCTGGTGCCCGCCCGGGGTATTGGCAAAGGTCAGCTCCGCCAGTGCCGCGCCGCGCTCGTCGACGGCGCAGGCCGCCAGGCTGGCCTTGTGCGTGTCGATGCCGATGACCGTCATGGTGCTCGTGCCTCCCGTTCCGACTACGATGAGCACGGGTCAGGCGGGCAGCAGTGCGTTAGGTCAACCGCCACGCTCCTATGAGGCCACGCCTGGCCCGCTTCACACGACGGACGGGGGCACTTGCGGAGTCAGCCAGCACTCGCATGCGGCCCCGATGTATCGAGCCACCCGCCCGTCGCACGAACCTTCGCACCAGCGGCGAAGACGCAACGAACTCTGACGCACCGATGTATCGGCGACGGCCCACCCTGATGGCCGGCGGGCAACACGGGAGAACGCCCCTGCTAGACTGTCACCGAGTCGGGATCGTGCTCAGGCGCAGCCCCGCTCCACCAACGACGAACCTCAGCGTCGGGCCACGGCCCGACACGCCAATGCACCGCGTGCAACCGGAGTGGAGATGGATCACACCGGACTGCTCTACGTCATCGGATTCGCGTTCGCCGCGACGACCTTCGTCTTCGGCACGATCCTGTTCAGCTGGCTGATCACCCATCGGCGGCGACGTCCCCAGAAGGGGCTGCCCTACGAGTCGGGGGTCGACACCATCGGCGACACCTGGAGCCGCTTCGGCCTCGCCTTCTACCTGTATGCCCTGCTCTTCGTGGCCTTCGACGTCGAGATCATCTTCGTCTACCTGTGGGCCATCACGGTGCGGGCGCTCGAGTTCCAGGGAATCATCCTCATCGGGATCTTCCTGGCGGTCCTCATGTTCGGCGAGCTGTACGCATGGAAGAAGGGTGACCTGCGATGGCAATAGATCGACCGACCACCACCGACGCGCCGGCTGAGGCCGGCACTGCGCCGATCATCATCCCGGACCAGGCGGGTCAGAGCGACATGCTCCGCGAGTTCGGCATGGACGAACACCCGCAGGGCGGATTCCACGGCCTGCTCGAGGTGATCCCGACCAAGGCCGACTACATCCTCGATCTCATTCGCGCCAACTCCCTCTGGCCGCTGCTGTCGGGCCTCAGCTGCTGCGCCATCGAGATGATGAGCACCGCCACGAGCGTGAACGACATCGACCGCTTCGGCATGTTCCCGTTCCGCGCCAGCCCCCGACAGGCGGACGTCCTGATCGTCGCCGGCACGTTGACCACGAAGATGGCCGGGCCCCTCGTGCGCCTGTGGGAGCAGATGCCGGAGCCGAAGTGGTGCGTGGCGATGGGCACCTGCACCACTTCGGGCGGTCGCTTCAAGCGCAGCTACAGCGTGGTGCAGGGCGTCGACCGCGTGATGCCGGTGGACGTCTACGTTCCCGGATGCCCGCCGCGCCCCGAAGGCCTCATCCACGGAATGATGAAGCTCCACGAGCTGGTCAAGGAGCGGCGCGGCCAGTGGCGAACGTATGTCGACCGCGGCCCGCAGCGCACGCGCTGGGAAGGAGACGTCCGCTGACCACGCCCGTCGCGGCCGGCACGGTCGTCCGAGTGCTGGCCGAGCGCCTCGGTTCCGACCTGCGCGATCTGTGGACCGACGAGGACACCGTCGAGTACCAGGTCGATGCCGAGCGCGCTCACGACGTGCTGCGGACCCTGCGTGATGACGACGATCTCGCCTACTTCATGCTGGCCGACGCCGCGGCCGTCGACTACGGTCCCGGCGAGCGGTTCGAGGTGGTCTACCACCTGTTCAGCTGGAAGCATCCCGGCTGGCTGCGCATCCGCGCGCACGTCGACCGAGGCGACCCGCGCATCGCGACGATCACCGACCTCTGGGAAGGCGCGATGTTCCACGAGCGCGAGATGTACGACATGATGGGCATCGTGTTCGAGGGCAACCGCGACCTGCGCCGGATCTACATGAGCCCCGACTATCGCAGCTTCCCGCAGCGCCGCGACTTCGTCCTGCCCGATGACGCCGCGGACTCGTCGGCGGCCGGCGTCCGGCCTCTCGAGCGGCCCGAGACGTGGGACCTGACCCGCTTCAACCAAGCTCCGGGCGTCACCTTCCCGCCCTCGGCGCAGCGCGACGACGCTCCCGGGGAGGCGGTTACCGGCGGTGAGACCCTGGCCAGCAAGAGTCGGCCGCGATGACGAGCATCGATCCCGAAACCCGCATCCCGGACCCGATCGAGTTGGATCGGGCCGAAGAGGAGCGGCTGCGCACGGCGGCCGGCCTGACCCCGCTGCGGACGAACCAGGAAGGCGAGTACGCCGGCTTCGACCAGGTCGGAATCCCGGACCGACCGCCCCAGACGGAGCGCGAGCGCGAGGTCTACACCCTCGAGGAGGGCGAGATGCTCGTGAACATGGGTCCCCAGCATCCGTCCACCCATGGCGTGATGCGGCTGGTGGTCAAGGTGCGCGGCGAGATCATCGTCGACATCGACCCTGTCCTGGGCTATCTGCACCGCGGCATCGAGAAGCTGTGCGAGAACGCGACGTACACGACAGTGCTCACCTACGTCGACCCGATGGACTACCTGTCGACGATGCACAACGAGCACGCGCCGGCGATCGCCTTCGAGAAGCTCTACGGCGTGAAGGCGCCGCCGCGTGCCGAGTACATCCGGGCGCTGGTGGTGGAGCTGAACCGCATCTTCAGCCACGGACTGATGATGGGATTCCTGGCGCTCGACATGGGCGGCATCACGCCGATCCTGTACGCCTTCATCAACCGCGACGAGATCGTGGACATGCTGTCCGCCATCAGCGGCCAGCGCATGCTGTTCAACTTCTTCCGCGTTGGTGGCGTGAACTTCGACACGAACGACGAGTTCCTCAGCCGCCTCGGCACCTGGCGCGGCAACGTGATGAAGAACATCGAGATGAACGAGCGGCTGATCACCGACAACGAGATCTTCCGCGCCCGCACCATCAACATGGGGACGCTCACCGGCCAGCAGGCGATCAGCCTCGGAGTGACCGGGCCAAACCTGCGGGCTTCCGGCGTGCCGTTCGACGTGCGCAAGGCAAAGCCGTACTCGATCTATCACGAGCTCGAGTTCGACGTCATCACCCAGCAGGGCGGGGACTCGTACTCCCGCTACCTCCAGCGCATCGCCGAGATCAAGCAGAGCATCCACCTCATCGACCAGATCATCGACAAGATGCC
>JBBSLF010000127.1:0-4165 GCA_038255505.1 Candidatus Limnocylindria bacterium | reverse complement strand
CTGATCGGCGCGGCCTTGATGCTGGCCGGTCGCCGCCGCGGCCATGATGACCAGGCGGCCGCTAGAACGGCGTGCGCCAGGCGGTTTCCAGCTCCGACACCCGGATCGCCAGCCGTGCGCCGGCCACATGCAGGCTGAGCCGATCGCCCCCGGCGGTCCCAAGGGACTGACCCGCGACCCCGGCGGCAGCGAGCGCGTCCCGCAGCTCTGGCACCCGCTCCGGCGTCAGCGCCACGATGACGCGTCCAACGCGCTCAGCGAACAGCGTGGCCGTCGGACTGGGCGTGGGTTCCACCGAGATCTCGGCGCCGATTCCCGAGGCAACGGCCACCCGCGCCAGCGCCACCCCGAGCCCGCCGACCGACAGGTCGTGAGCCGCGCCAATGATCGATGCGGCCGCAAGTTCGGGCAGCAGCCGGACCATGGCAACGACGGCCGCGGAGTCAAGGGCCGGCGCCCCGCCACGCTGACCTCGACGCCAAGCGAGTTCGGACCCGGCGAGTGCCTCCACGTCGTCGGCCGCATCGCCCAGCAGCCAGATCGCGTCGCCCTCGCTCCACGTTATGCGCAGCACACGATTGCGATCCTGGATCAGCCCGATGGTTCCGACCACCGGCGTGGGCAGGATCGGTCCATCCGGGGTCTCGTTGTACAGGCTGACGTTGCCTGACACGACCGGCAGGTCAAGGGCACGGCATGCATCGGCGATGCCGTCGATCGCCCGTTCGAGCTGCCATGCACCCGAATCGGTCTCTGGAGAGCCGAAGTTGAGGCAGTCGGTGATGCCGATCGGCACGGCACCCATGCAGGCCACGTTGACCGCACCCTCGAGCACCGCCGACAGGCCGGCCAGGTAGGGGTCCAACGCGCCGATCCGCGCCGGGGACGGGCCGTCAATCGCCATGGCCAGTGCCCTCGACGTGCCCTTGATGCGCAGCACGGCAGCATCGCCGGCGCCTGGCCCGATCAGGGTGTTCGTGCCGTTCATATGGTCGTAGCGCTGCCAGATCGGACGGCGATCGCGCGCGTTCGGTGATGCCAGGAGCTCCAGCACAACCGAAGCGCTCACTGGCTGCCCCGCCAGCGCCGCCAGGTTCGTGTCAGGCACGGGCGGAACGGCGCCATGAATGACGTACTGCGGCGCATCGTCGGCCAATGCACGACCAGGCACCCGACACACGACCTCGCCACCGGTGCGACAGGTGATGACCGGCTCGTCGACGATGCGCCCGATGTTCGCGGCAGTCAGCTCGTATCGGTCGAATATGGTCCGGACGTCCGCGATCTGATCCGGCCGCACCACGATGAGCATCCGCTCCTGCGACTCGGACAGCAGGACCTCGTACGGGGTCATGGCCGGCTCGCGCCGCGGCACGGCGTCGAGGTCAACCTCGGCACCCACGCCGCCGCGTGCGGTCAGCTCGGCGAGGGCGCAGGTCAGGCCGGCGGCGCCGAGGTCCTGCATGGCGACCACGGCATCGGTCCGGGCCAGCTCCAGGCAGGCCTCCATGAGCAGCTTCTCGAGAAAGGGGTTGCCGACCTGCACCGCCGGGCGCCGCTCCTCGCGGTCATCGCCCAGCGTGGCGGAGGCGAACGACGCCCCCTGGATCCCGTCGCGACCGGTGGAGGCGCCGACGAGCAGCAGCACATTCCCGGCGCCCGCCGCGCGGGCGAGGGTGATCTCGTCATGGCGAGCGATCCCCACGCACATCGCATTGACCAGCGGATTCCCCGCATACGACGGATCGAAGATGATCTCGCCCCCCACGTCGGGGATGCCGATGCAGTTCCCGTAGCCGGCGATCCCGCCGACCACGCCGCCGAATAGGTAGCGATTGCGGGCAGCCGCGTCGGAATCGGTCTCGTCATCGGCCGCGAGTGGTCCGAAGCGCAAGGAGTTGAGCAGAGCAATCGGTCGGGCGCCCATGGTGAAGATGTCGCGGATGATGCCGCCCACGCCGGTCGCGGCGCCCTGGTATGGCTCGACCGCTGACGGATGGTTGTGCGACTCCACCTTGAAGACGACCGCCAGGCCGTCACCGATGTCGATGGCTCCCGCATTCTCGCCCGGGCCGACGAGCACGCGTTCCCCGGTCGAAGGCAGGCGGCCCAGCAGCGGGCGGGAGTGCTTGTAGGCGCAATGCTCAGACCACATGGCGCCGAACATGCCGAGCTCGACGGTGTTCGGCCCGCGGCCCAACGCTTCCACGACGAGCCCGTACTCCGCGTCGGTCAGGCCGTGCAACTGTGCCGTGGTTGGCGACGCGATCGTCACCCCCAAGTTTCAGCCCATGAAGGTAACGACGAGCGAACGACGGTTCTCCGCATTATCTGGTCACCTCGTGCAAGGGGCCACCAGCGAGACGCCGATTTCGCCCTCCCGTTGGTCATTACCTCCACCAGGGGAAACTCCTCCACCTCCGGAGCTATCGGCCCGGCCCACCCAGTGGTTGGTCATGCCCGAGTTCGAGGAGGATGGCGCCCATGGCGGCCGCGGCGGTTCCCAGGAACAACAACAAGTCGCCGATGCCCGCTCGACCGAAGCCGATGCGATCGAGCGCCATACCGAAGCCGATGAGCACCACCGCGAGTGTGATGAGCCGCAGGTTGGCGATGTCCGGAACGCTCGCCGAGAAGAAGACGGTGGCCGCGATCGCGACCAGAGCCAGCAGCAGGAGGAGATCAATGGGATTGATCTGACCATCGAACAATCCGATGACGAGGCCCAGCGCCGCGGCGATGGCGCCGGCACCGATCAACCAGGCCGAAAGCGTGACAGGCATGGTGAACGGCACGTTAACGGACGGCGACGCGGACTGTTGCGAACGCTCCGGCTCCGGAGGTGCGGTGCGTTGCGCCGGTTGTGGCGCCGGTTGTGGCGGAGGTGGCTCGCCAGCTTCAGGCTCGGAATCCGCCGGGCGCGCCTCGACCCGCGTCGGCTGCTCGTCGTGGCGCATGGTGTCCCGTGCCGGCCCAGCGTCCGGCGCCGGTTCCGGATCACGCTCAGACGGCTCGGGATCCGGCCATGCCGGAGCTTCCGGCATCTCGGCGAGGGCCGCCTGGTCGGTCGGCTGGCCACAGGTGGGACAGAAGGATGCGGTCTCGTCGACCTCGGTGCCACAGTTTGCGCAGAATCGGGAGGCCATCGATCAGCTCCGTCCGAACCGGGTCAGTGTGCCGATCAGGATGATCAGCGATGACAGGAAGAAGATGATTCCCGCCGGAGTGAGCACCCGGAGCAGGCCGACCATGTCGCCATCCCAGTTCGCCGCGAGCTCGACGATCACGAACCCGGCCATGAGCCCGACGCTCCACAGCAGCGTCACGACCAGGCCGATCGTCTGGAGCATCCCGGGCACCGCGCGCCTGAACCCGGCGATCGCAAGCACCACCAAGAGCAGGCCGAAGAGCGGAACGGGCGCCGCCAGGCCAAAGTACGCCTGATCGGCGAGCGCCGCATTGACGTCCGGGTAACCGTTCCAGAACGCGATGCCATACCCGCCGGACCCATAGGCCCGGTCAAGCAGCGAGCTCGACCCTTCCGTGAAGGGGAGCAGGTAACCGGTGATGAGGCCGATAAGGCCGATGAGCAGGACCACCGGACCCAGCACCGCGCCGCGACGTTCGTCGGCAACCGCCACGGCCCCCGGCTCTTCGGCCACGGATGGTGGGACGTATCCGGGTGCGGTGCCGCGCAGGTTTGCTCCGCAGTTCTGACAGAAGGCCACACCCGCCCGGTTGTGCGTGCCGCAGCGCGGGCAGCCCATGGTGCCCTCCGGAGTTCCCGGACGCTCGACGGTGCTTGCAACGCCCGCAGCCACGAGGCGCTGCCCGCAGTTGCGACAGAAGGCGAGTCCCGGCCGATTCTCGGTCCCGCAGCGCGGGCACTGGGTGCTCTCGCTGGTCGAACCCTCGGAAGCCGGGACACTGTGAGCAGCCGTCGCGGCCGCGGTCACCGATGTGTCGTCACCTGCAGAAGCGGGCTGATCCGTCGCGGGGTATGCCTCGACCTCGCTCGGCGGGGGTTCCGCAGCCTCCCATGCCGGCTCGAGAATCGGCTCGTCACCGCGCTCCGGCGGTTCAGTCGGCCAGGTACCCTCGCTGGCAGACCCGGCGGCCGGCGGCTCAGTTGGCCATGCGGGTTCCTGCTCGCGCACGGGTTCCT
>JBBSLF010000126.1:0-4331 GCA_038255505.1 Candidatus Limnocylindria bacterium | reverse complement strand
GGTCGCGGATCATCGGTCAGCGATGAGACCTTCGAACCGATCCCGGGCGACGCAGCCGACCTGGTCCCTGCCCTGCGGGCATTCGCCGACGCGGGTGTGAGCCACGTCCAGCTCGTGCTCGACCCGATCACCGTCGAGAGCATCGTGGCCCTGGAGCCGACACTCGCCGCACTCGACGGCTGATACCATCGCCGACGTGGACATTGGTCGTTCTGGCCGGCTCGAGGCCGTGGCGCTGACCGCGGCGGGAGACCATGCCGTGCTCGTGCGCGAGGCCGGGACCGATGGTCGTGGTCGGGCGCTCCTGACCACCGACAAGCTGCCTGATGGCGAGCGGCTGGTGGTCATGCCACTCGATGAGGAAGTCGAGGTGCGCGTCGACGGAGACGCGCTGGCAATCTGGTTGGGAAGCGGGCCGATCACTGGCAGCGGGTCACCCGCGCCCGCGGACGCCCGCGTGCCACCGTGGGCTTCGATCATCGGCGGCGCGTTGTTGCTGCTGGTGGTGGCCTTTGCCGTCATCGGCTCAGCGGTGGCTTTCGCATGGATCCTCGAGCTGTTCGCGTGAGCGATGGACTGCGTCCGCCTGGCAGCGGACTGGCCGCCATGCGCATCGGCGTCGAGTTCGGACGCGCCGATGACTTCGCCGACTCGTTCGAGCGTGCCATGGCCAAGGGAGGAGAGCAGGGCGCCTCGCTGGTCGCGGCGCTGGATCGGGGCGACCTCTCGATCCATCTGCCCCGCGTCGACGGACCGTGCTGGAACTCGGTGCCGCTGTTTCACCTGCACCGCGGCGAGATCCCGAGTGACATCGACTGGGCGACCACGAGCGGGATCCTCGAGAAGCTCGAGCGCTACCGCTAGCCGCATGGAGGAGCCACAGCGGCGGAGCCTGCGCGACCTGATGGGTCGATTCGCCACGGGGGTGTCGGTCGTGGCCGCGCGCCAGGGGCCCCTGCTGGCCGGGATGACGGCCAATGCCATCGCCTCGATCAGCGTGGACCCGCCGATCATGATGGCCAGCATCGCGCGGCGGGCGGAGACGCACGGCGCGATCATCGGCTCGCATGCCTTCGCCATCAGCGTGCTCAGCCGCGACCAGCGTGCCGTGGCCGATTGCTTCGCCCAGCCCACCACCGCCCACAAGCTGAAGCGCTTTTGCGATGCGGAGTGGCACGAGGCGGAGACAGGTTCCCCGATCCTCGAGGGCGCGCTGGCCTACTTCGACTGCCGCCTGACCGCTCGCCATGACGGCGGTGATCACACCGTCTTCCTGGGCGAGATCGTTGCCGCCGGGTTTCGCGAGGATGCCGAGCCGTTGCTCTGGTACGCGTCCGCTTACCGCGAGCTGGTGGAGGCGGGATCGTGAGCGAACCGGTCTGGGAGCGACTGCGCGCGCCCGATCGGCGACCGTTACGGGTGGGTGCCATCCGGCGCCTGGAGGTGCGGACGCTTTCCGTGGTCGACGGTGATCTGCCCGATCACGACGGCGCGACCGTGTTCGACGCCTGGCGCGTCGGGTCGTCGGTCGTCGTCAGGGCCGCTCTGGTGCACGAGCTGGACGTGACGCCGATGGAAATCCACGCCGACTCGCTTGCGATTGAGCAGTCGGATGGAAGGCTCGAAGCGCTCCTGGCCGACGGGGGTCCGGTGGCCGGATCAGGCGAGCTGGAGCGCCAGGCGTGCGCATGCCGAGGCATCAGCGTGGACGCCGCCTATCGGACCATCGGTGCCGGGTGGGAGACAGCGGATGCGGTGAAGCGCGCCACTCGCATCGGATTCGGTCCATGCCAGGGCCGTCGATGCGTCCCATGGCTGGCAGATCGGTTGGAGCTGGATCCGGCCGATCCGCTTGCGCAGATCACACCGCGGCCCCCGCTCGTGCCAGTACCGATCTCGGTGCTCGCCGCGTTCGCGCGGGAATGACCCGGATCGTCAGGGAGACGCGGGCTCGCCGAGCTGGGCGCGCACCGCGGCCACGAGGTCCGCGAAGTCGAACGGCTTGCGGATGACAGGCGCGATATCGGTCAGGCGGTCAGCTTCGTCGTCGTCGATGGCCGTCAGAAACAGGACGGGGATGTCGCGGTACTGCGGGCGCTCGCGGAGCGAATGGACGATTGTCGAGCCGAACTCGTCAGGCAGGCGCTGATCCAGGATCAGCAGGTCGGGCGTTATTCCGTCCTCGACGAGTGCGGTGTACAGCTCCTCGGCGTTTCCGAAGCCGCATGTCTCGTAGTCCAGCTCGCTGAGCACGGCCAGGACGGCGGTGCGAATGAGCGGCTCGTCGTCAACGACCCACACTCGTTGTGCCATGCCGGTTCTCCCTAGCTGGCGACAGCCTCGAGCGCGTCGCCGATGATTCCCAGTGCGAGATCGATCTCGTCATCGGTCGTGACGAGTGGCGGGATGATACGCACCGCCTGCCCATGAATACCACAGGTCAGGAGCAGCAGGTTGTTTGCCATCGTTTCCGCCAGCATGCGCTTCGCAAGGTCCGGCCGCGGGGCGAGGGAGCCGGGATCCGCGAATTCGATCGCCAGCATCAGGCCCCGGCCCCGCACTTCGGCGATGGCGGTATGGCGCCCCGCACGCTCGCGGAGTGACGCCAGCATGCGCTCGCCCAGTCGATGCGCGCGGTCCACCAGTCCCTCGTCATCGATCACATCGAGCGTTGCCAGCGCGGCCGCACAGGCCACCGCGTTGCCGCCGTAGGTCCCTCCATGAGACCCGGGCCCGAGCTGGTCGAGCAGAGCCCGCGGGGCGAGGATGCCTGACAGCGGTAGGCCCGAGGCGATTCCCTTGGCCATGATCACGATGTCCGGCGTGGCATCCGTCCACGAGGTGGCGAAGAATCGCCCGGTGCGGGCGTATCCGGACTGCACCTCGTCGACGGCGAGCAGGATCCCGTGGCGATCGGCCACCTCGCGCAGGGCGGGCAGGAATCCGTCCGGTGGGACCACGTAGCCGCCCTCGCCCAGGATCGGCTCGACCAGGATGGCCGCGACGTCATCGGGCGACACCAGCGTCGCGAACAGCTCGTCGATGGCGTCCATGGTGGTGGCCAGGGCCGCATCGGTCCCGCCCATGCGCAGGGGATAGGGGAACGGCACGAAGTGGACGCCGCCCATGAGCGGCTCGAAGTGCGCCCGGTACTTGACGTTGGACGAGGTGAGGGCCATGGCGCCGTGCGTGCGGCCGTGGAATCCGCCACGGAACGCGATCACGGCCGGGCGTCGCGTCACCGCTTTGGCTAGCTTCACCGCGGCCTCGATCGCTTCCGCGCCGGAGTTCGAGAGGAAGAGGCCGTAGGCCGTATCGGCCTTGGCATTAGGAAAGCGCTCGGGCAGCCGTCGATGCAACTCGAGCCCGGGCTGGTGATAGACGATGTTCTGCTGAAGATGAATGCCCTTCGCCGCCTGCTCGGCGATGGCGGCCACCACCCGAGGATGGGCGTGCCCGGTGTTCGTCACCCCGATGCCGCACGTGTAGTCGAGGTAGCGCTCGCCATCGGTCGTCGTCAGCCAGGAGCCGGAGGCCCGCTCGACGATGAGATCGGTATAGCGAGCCCACGCGGGGGGAACCCCGGAGCGGAGAGCGGACCAGTCGGTCAGAAGGTCGGTGGCGTGTTGATCCATAGCAGTCGGGTCTCCCCGCCGGCGTCGTTGCGCCAGCGATGCGGCAGCGTGGATGGGAAGGTCAGCGCGTCGCCCGGACGATCGAGGGTATAGGTCTCGCTGTCGCCGACCCAGATGGTCACGGCTCCGGAGACGAGGTACAGGAATTCCTCGCCCTCGTGCTCGTAGGCGCCATCGCTCGAGGCGCCCGGCGCGAGGACGAACAGTTGTGGCTCGAGCTCGCGCGCATTGCGGGCGAGCTGCTCGATGCGGACCTCGGCGTCGCCCATTCGCAGGATGGGTCGCTCGCCGGCTCGGACCAGCCGGTTTCCCGGAGGCTTGCCGTCACCGCCCAACAGGGCGTGCAGGCTCGTGCCGTACGCGGCCGTAAGGCGCTGGAGCGTGGCGACGCTCGCGCCGCTCACCCCTCGCTCGAGGGCCGAGAGGAAGGAGACCGACAGGCCGGTCCGTTCGCTTGCCTCGCGCAGACTGAGCCCGCGGTCGGCACGCAGCCGTCGGAAGAGCCGGCCGTCGAGCCGCCGATCCGCGCCGGACGCGCGTGCGGTCCCGTCGCGTAGCACGCGGCGGATGCCGGCAGCATTGAGCCGATCAACCTCGCGAAGGCGGCGGATGCTCCGCAGGCGCGCAAGATCGGCGTCGTCGTAGACGCGGTAGCGTCGGTCGGTCCGCTTCGGGCGCACGAGACCCTCGCGCTCC
>JBBSLF010000125.1:0-4397 GCA_038255505.1 Candidatus Limnocylindria bacterium | reverse complement strand
TCACAAATCGGCCGCGATCTGGCAGCATGGCCGTTGCATCATGAAACGCATCGGCATCCTCACCGGCGGCGGCGACGTCCCGGGCCTCAACTCGGTCATCAAGAGCGTCGTCTACCGATCCAGTGAGGTCGGATGGGAGACACTTGGCATTCGCCGTGGCTGGCAGGGCCTGACGCACGTGGATCCTGCTCGCGAAGACGGCGGCGGATATGTGCGGATGCTGGATCGCTCGAATACCCGTGCCATCGATCGCACTGGCGGGACGACCCTGCACACGTCGCGCACGAATCCATCGGCGATGGGGGTCGCGGCGCTGCCCGAGACGCTGGACGCGACGCGGCGCGAAGCCTTCGCGATCGAGAACGAGCGGTTCGACCTGACCCCGCTGGTGCTCGATAACCTCGAGCGCCTCGGCATCGAGGCGCTGATCGCCATCGGCGGGGATGACACGCTGAGCTACGCTGCGCGACTCGGTCAGGAGGGTTTTCCGGTCATCGCCATCCCGAAGACGATGGATAACGACGTCCAGGGCACCGAGTACTGCATCGGCTTCAGCACCGCGGTCACGCGAGCGAAAGAGCTCATCAATCGCCAGCGCACGACGCTCGGAAGCCACGAGCGCATCGGTGTCTTCCGCATTTTCGGCCGCAATGCCGGCTACACGGCCTGGTATGCCGCCTACGTCACGAGTTCACGCTGCGTGATTCCCGAAGCGCCCTTCGATCTCGATGCCCTGGCAGACCTTCTCGCCGATGACCGTCGTCTCAACCCATCGGGGTATGCATTCGTGATCGCCAGCGAGGGAGCCATCTGGCGCGGCGGCGAACTCACCGAGGTGGGGGAGTCCGATGCCTACGGCCACCGCCACAAGGCCGACGTGGGTGAAGTGCTGGCCGATGAGCTGAAGCGCCGGACCGGCGTGGAGACCGTCCATAGCGACCTCACCTACGACCTGCGTTCCGGCGATCCGGACGCCCTCGATCAGCTCGTGGCCATCACCTTCGCCAACGTAGCGGTCGACCTGCTGGCCGAAGGGCAGTACGGGCGAATGGTGGCGGTGCGCGACGGGAACTACGCGCACGCTCCGCTTCCGGAACGATCGATGGGCGCGCGGCAGCTCGACGTGCCGACGATGTACAACGTCGAGCGCTTTCGTCCGCGTTACGAGGCGAAGCTCGGCGCTCCCCTGTTGCTGGGTCCGGCGGTCCTCGCGTGAGGGCGGCCGGCGATTCAGTGTCGCCGGACCGACGTCTGCTCACTGCCGGGCTTATCGGTCTCGTCAGCGCGGCCGCCTTCGAGGGCATGGCCGTCCCGACCGTTCTGCCGGCGATGGTGGCCGATCTGGGCGGCCTGGACCTGTACGGCTGGGCCTTCAGCGCGTTCTGGCTGACGAACATCATCGGCATCACGCTCGCTGGATCCGACGCTGACCGCCAAGGACCGGGCCGTGCCTTTGCGGTCGGCACCGCGCTGTTCGCGCTGGGGATGCTCGTCGCCGGTCTCGCGGACGGCATGCCGCTGGTCATTGCCGGCCGCGCCATCCAGGGCTTCGGGTCGGGCGCGCTCGGGTCGGTCGTCTACGCCGTCATTGCCCGCGCGTACCAGCCTTCGGTTCGGCCGCGCATGATCGCGTTGATCTCGAGCGCGTGGGTCGTTCCGGGTCTCGTGGGTCCGGCCCTCGCCGGCGTTGTGACCGATGCGCTCGGCTGGCGATGGGTGTTCCTGGGCATCGTCCCGCCGGTCCTCGTCATGGGGTTGCTCGTGTATCCGCAGCTCGCGGTGCTCGGACCCGCCCGACGCGTTTCCGATGCGGCGCGCAGCGATGGGCGCCGAGCCTTTGATGCAATTCGCCTGGCAACCGGCTCGACACTGCTGCTGGCCGCACTCGGGGTCGGGTCATGGCCGGTCGCCGCGGTCCTGGTGGCCAGCGGCGGCTGGCTGGCCATCGGGGCGCTGGTGCACCTTCTCCCGGCGGGGAGCCTGCGGCTGGCGCCGGGCCGCCCATCGGTCATGGCGGCCGTCTTCGCCGTGGCATTCGCGTTCTTCGGAACCGAGGCATTCATCCCGCTGACGGTGGTCGAGGTGCGCGGTGGGAGCGTCACGCTGGGCGGCATCGCTCTGTCCGTTGCGGCGGTGACCTGGGCAGCCGGATCATGGCTCCAGGCGCGCGCTGCCGGCGCCGGAATTCGGCGCGCTCTGGTCATTATCGGCGCGAGTCTCATCGCGGCGGGCATTGCCATCACCTCGCTGGTCCTGCTGCCTGCGGCACCGGTCCTGGTGGCCGCGCTGGGCTGGGGCGTGGCAGGGCTGGGCATGGGCCTGGCGTACTCGATGCTCGCCCTCCTCATGCTCGAGACGGCCTCGCCCGGAGAGGAGGGCTTCAGCTCGGCGGCCCTCCAGCTCATGTTCACGCTCGGCATCGCCTTCGGCGCAGGTATCGGCGGAGGCATCATCGCGCTGGTGGATGCCGGCATGCTGGGCTTCGTTCCCGCCCTGGGCATCGTGAACGCGGTGATGCTCGCCATCGCCGGCTTCGGTGTCGTCGTCGCCTTCCGCGTGCCGCATCGGGCCGCGAGCGGGGTCACTCCGCCCGCGGTCGCGCCGGACGTGGCGCTCGAGCGACCCTAGGTCAGCAGCTTGCGCAGCTTCCCCAGACGCTTCCGCCAACGCCGTCCCGCGGAGAGGGCCCAGTTGAGCCGCTCCTCGGACAGAACAGTCAGCCGGTAGCGGGCGCGGTCGAAGCGACCGCCAAGGCTGGCCGGACTGGCAACGGCGCGGCTGACAGTCACCGCCGGCGGGAACCTGGTGGCAGCGATGTGCTCGTCGAAGGCGGACGGGCTCTCCCCCTCGGCGAACACGTGGCTGAGACCGTGGCGACCCAGATAGTCAGCGAAGGTGGCGAAGCGGGCGGCATGCCCTCCGTTGAGCTCGGTGAAGTCCGCCTCGTCGTACAGGGCGGCGGCGTCGACGTCAGGAGGCACCTCGCTCATGCGCCGATGCGGGATGCCGAAGTAGCGGGCAAGCTCCAGTGTTCTCGAGTCGTGGGCGAAGACGTAGGCCGGGGTGCCGGCCAGGAGCGCGGCAATGTTGCCGTGGATGCGCGTGCCGAACGAGAACTCCGCCTTTCCCAGGTCCGCCATCCACGGCCACGGCTCCACGTAGAAGCGGACCTTTCGCTGCTGAAAGAGGGGATGGGCGGCGTGTGTTGGGATGAGGCCGCTGCGCCGTACGGGGTTTGTCGGCTCCTCGCCGCGGACGAGCAGGCCCAGCGTGTCGAGATCCTGCGGAATATACGTCAGGTTCGGGTAGCGCTCGAGGTGCCACATCACGACCTCGCCCATGGCCCTCACGTAAGGCGAGACATTGATCGACACCTTCGCCGACGCATTCAGCGCCGGCAGGCGCTTCTCCACCCGCAGCCGATCACCGTGCAGGAACATGGAAGGGCAGCCGATGACCTCGATGTCGTTGTACCCGAGGCCCCGCAGGTAGCTCGCCGTCATCTCGCCGCGAACGCCGATGGATGGAGAGCGGTCGAGGATGGCCGATACGAAGCGCCGCACGGACGCCTCCATCGGCTTCAACTCGTCGAACTTGAACTTCGCGTTCGACTGCGCTCCCACCCCGAGGATGACAACGGGGATCGTGAGCCCTTCGATGAATCGGGTCATGCGCTTGAGCTTCTCTTCGTAGCTCGGGCGGAAGGCGTTGGCCAGCGGCATGACGTACGCGTCGTAGCGTTCGTTGACCATGCCCGCCAAGCGGGGCGCGACGCTGAACCCACCGTGGTCGATCTCCGTCCCACGGGTGGCGAGGATCTTGTGCGCCGCCTGCATGAAGACGAGGTTGCCGCTGTTGTCGCCGATGAGGTTGCGCTCGTACACCAAGCGCGGAGATACGACCTCGAATGGATTCTTTGCCGAGCGCAGCAAGATCCGCTTCATCATGCCCCTCTCACGGCCGGCAGCACGACATCGTCGACGAATCGCGCCGAGGCGCGGCCGTCGGTCACGTCGAACGAAGCATCGCGGAAGCGCGACACACGCTCGGTGTCGAACTCGCCGGCGCGCAGGTACGCCGTCAGCGGATCGGTGCTCTCGAAGGTCGGTCCGGGCAGGTCGCGCGCGTAGTCGAGATAGAAGCCGCGCTCGCGCTCATAGGCGTCATGATCGGGCGCGAAGAAGACGATCGGGCGCTCCAGCAATGAGTACTCGTAGATGATGCTCGAGTAGTCGGTGATGAGCGCGTCGCTGGCGGCCATGAGCTCCCCGATGTCGTCGTGATCCGAGACGTCGATCGCGAATCCGGCCAGATCGGGATTCAGCTTCATGCGCGAGCGGATGAACGGGTGGAGCCGCACGAGCACGACATGATCACGGCCGAGCACCTCCCGGAGC
>JBBSLF010000124.1:0-4521 GCA_038255505.1 Candidatus Limnocylindria bacterium | reverse complement strand
GTGATCGGATCGGAGCGACCGACGACCGCGGCCTCCGCCACAGAGGGATGCGACACGAGCGCTGATTCCACCTCAGTCGTCGAGATCCGGTGGCCGGACACGTTCATCACGTCATCCACGCGCCCCAGGAGCCAGTAGTAGCCCTCGTCGTCGCGCTTGCAGCCGTCGCCGGGGAAATAGCGCCCGGGATAGCGCGACCAATAGGTGGATTCATACCGTTCGGGGTCGCCGTAGATGCCGCGCAGCATGGCCGGCCACGGCCGCTCGAGCACGAGATAACCGCCACCGCCCAGCGGCACCGAGTTACCTGCCTCGTCCACTACGTCGGCGGTGACGCCGGGGAACGGGAACGTTGCTGACCCGGGCTTCAGCGTCGTGATTCCGGGCAGCGGCGTGATCATGATCATGCCGGTCTCGGTCTGCCACCACGTGTCGACCACCGGACAGCGGCCGCCGCCGATCTCCTTCCAGTACCACGCCCACGCCTCCGGGTTGATCGGCTCGCCGACGCTGCCCAGCAGGCGCAGCGAACTCAGGTCGTCATCGGCGAACGCATCGGCGCCATACTTCATGAGCGCGCGGATTGCGGTCGGGGCGGTGTACAGGATGGTTGCGCGATATTTGGCCGCGACCTGCGCCCATCGGTCCTTGTCCGGGAAGTCGATCGCGCCTTCGTAGATGACGCCGGTCGTCGCATTCGCGAGCGGCCCGTACACGATGTACGAATGGCCGGTCACCCAGCCGATGTCAGCCATGCACCAGTAGACGTCGGTCTCCGGCTTGAGATCGAAGATGGTCCGATGCGTCGTCGCCACACCCGCGAGGTACCCGCCGGTGGTGTGCATGATGCCCTTCGGCTTCGCCGTGGTCCCACTCGTGTAGAGCAGGTAGAGGAGGTCCTCGGAGTCCATCGGCTCCGGGTCAGCGGTCGTCGGCTGATCCTTGAGTAGCTCGTGATACCAGTGGTCGCGCGCGCCATCCCACCCCACCTCGTCGCCGGTGCGTTTCACCACCACGCAATGTTGGACCGATGCGGTCCTGCCGATGGCCTCATCCGCAGCCTTCTTCAACGGCACCGTGGCCCCCTTGCGGTACCCGCCGTCGGCGGTGATGACGACGGTGCATTGCGCGTCGTCGATGCGGTCGGCAAGAGCGTCTGCAGAGAATCCGCCGAAGACCACGCTGTGTGGCGCGCCGATGCGGGCACAGGCCAGCATGGCCACCGGCAGCTCGGGGATCATCGGCATGTAGATGGCGATCCTGTCGCCCTTCTTCACGCCGAGGTCGCGGAGGGCATTGGTGAGCTGGCAGACCTCGTCGAGCAGGTCGGCATAGGTGATCGTGCGCGTGTCACCGGGCTCGCCCTCCCAGAAGTACGCGACTCGCTCGCCCAAGCCGGCGGCGACATGACGGTCGAGGCAGTTGACGCTGACGTTCAGCTTGCCGCCGATGAACCACTTCGCATACGGGGCGTTCCACTCGTACAGGTCCGTCCACGGTTCAATCCAGTCGAGCCCGTTCCCCTCTTCGGTCCAGAACGCGCGGAATCCCTCTTCGGTGGCTGCCTGCTCGTAGATGCTCGCATCCCTGAGGTTGGCGCTGGAAACAAATGCTTCCGACGGCTCGAAGGTCCGATCCTCGCGGAGCAGGTTCTCGATGGCGTCTGTGCGATCGCTCGTCATGAACCCGATTCTAGTGCGGCTCGGGGGCGCGCATGTCCGTGGGAGTCCCCCGACGGCCGTCGGCGCGGTGCTGGGCGCGGCGCTGCGGGAGACCCTGATCGCGGTCATAGCCGGCCTCGCCTTCCTGGCGGTCGCGGCATGGACGCTGCGCGATACCGATGACGACGAGGAGGTGGCCATCGCGCAGGGGCATCAACCTCAAGCCTGGTATGTCCTCGCCGCCGTCGTCGCCGGGACCTTCATGGTAGGAGAGCTCGGAGACAAGACGATGCTCGCGACCTTCGCGCTGGCCGCACGTCAGGATCCGCTGGCCACGTGGGTCGGCGCCACGGCGGGCATGGTGGCCGCCAACCTGGTGGCGGTCGCTGTAGGCCGGCAACTCGGCGCACGGCTGTCGCCGCGCGTGATCCGCATCGGTTCAACGGTGCTCTTCGCGCTTGCTGGCCTGGTCGTGCTGGTGGGTACCCTGATGTCCTCCTAGGCCAGGAGGCGCGGTGCGCGTTCGTGGTCGGGGCGCAGGGCATCAAGGGTGCGGAGGAAGTCGCCGACGATCGGGGATGGCGCGCCGACGTCCCGACGCCGGACGACGACGATCTGGCGGCGCACTGGTGCCATGTCCTCCACGGTCACCGGCGCCAACCGGCCCGAGCCGATCTCTGCCTGCACGCTGGTGAGCGGCAAGAGCGCAATCCCAAGGCGCTGCTCGACCATGCGCTTAGCAGCGTCGATGTTGTCGACCTCGAGGTAGCCGCGCGGATCGATCCCGGCCTGTCGAAAGATCGAGCTGGTGAGCTCGTGGTACGAGCTGGTGCGATCGAACAGGATGAGGTGCTCGGTGGCCATCTGGGCCATCCGGATCTGGCCTGGCGCCGCGAACGCGTGGCTACGGTGCACGACGAGGATGAGCTCGTCCTCATACAGCGGTGAGGTGACGACCTCCGCGTGCTGAATCGGACGCATGAGGCCAATCTCGACCTCCTCGCGCAGGACCATGTCCAACACCTCCTCGCTGTGCCCGCTGCGAACGGAGAGCTGCACCAACGGATGCTCCGCCTGAAACCGATGCAGCACAGCCGGCAGGACATAGGTGCTGACCGCGGGCGCCGCGCCAATGGTGAGACGCCCGCCGGATCCGCTCAGGACGTCGGCGACGGCACGTCGGCCAGCCGCGATTGCCGTCATCGTCCGTTCGGCGTGTGGCAGGAACGCGCGACCAGCCTCGGTCAGCCGGCTGCCGCTGCGCGTCCGTACGAAGAGATCCACCTGGAGCGCGCGCTCCAGGCCCTGGATCCGGGCGGTGACCGCCGGCTGGCTCACGACGAGCTCCTCGACCGCCGCGCTGATCGACCCACGGCGCGCGACCGCGAGAAACGCCTCGATCTGGGGCATCTGCGGGGTGCCCTGCTCGCTCATTCGTGCAGGATATCAGTGTTGCTGATGTATGTCATTGAAAAGATCGTCTTGACTGATGTATGCCGTGAGCCCCACCATGGACGCCATGTTCACGACAGCACCGACCCGCGTTCAGGCGCCGCAACCGACGTCGAATACCATGGAGAACCCTTGGCTCCTCTGGCGCCCGGAAGTGCCGGAGCAGCCCGATGTGCTCAGCGTCGCGGAGATGGCGGAGTGCCTGTGCCCCGACCTGTGCAATCGCGATCACGCCAACGAGTAGGTCCACCGACCGATGGTCCTCACCCGTGAGCCGAACGCTCCGATCACGCCTGACCCGCTCGAGGCAGAGATCAAGGCGACGCAACGCTGGATGGATCGTGAGCGCTTCACCGGCCTGACGCGGCTGTACTCCGCCAGCCAGGTCGTCGAGCAGCGCGGCGCGATCCCGACCGACTACCCCATCGCGCGCAACGCGGCTGAACAGTTGCACGGCCGGCTGCGCGAGTTGTTCGACCAACGCCGCTCGATCACCACCTTCGGTCCCTACTCGCCCGGACAGGCCGTCGCCATGAAGCGCGCCGGGATCGAGGCCATCTACCTCGGTGGCTGGGCGACCTCGGCCAAGGGATCGGCGACCGAGGATCCGGGTCCGGATCTCGCCAGCTATCCCCTCTCGCAGGTGCCCGATGAGGCCGCCGGAATTGTCCGCGGGCTCCTGACCGCCGACCGCAACCAGCGCTTCGCGCGATCACGGATGAGCGAGGCCGAACGCGACGCGACACCCCAGACCGACTTCCAGCCGCTGATCATCGCCGACGCCGATACCGGCCATGGTGGTGACGCCCACGTCCGCAACCTCATTCGTCGATTCGTCGAAGTCGGCGTGCCCGGCTACCACATCGAGGACCAGAAGCCCGGTGCCAAGAAGTGCGGGCATCAGGGTGGCAAGGTCCTCGTCCCGAGCGACGAACAGATCAAGCGCCTCAACGCCGCGCGTTTCCAGCTCGACATCATGGGCGTCGCCGGCCTCATCGTGGCGCGGACCGACGCGGAGGCCGCCAACCTGCTCGACGGCTGCGGCGATGAGCGCGACCATCCCTACATCCTCGGCGTGACCGATCCCGACGTCCCGTCCTACAAGGTCGGCTTCCTGGCGGTCATGCGCCGCCTCCATGCCACAGGCATCCGGGAGCTCAACGGCCACCTCCTGTACTCGCTTTCCCACGAGGAGGAGGCCGATGCCGACGCGTGGCTGGCGCAGACCGGCCTGGCCACCACCATCGACGAGGCCGCCGCCGGATCGTCCGCGAACGAAGTGCTCGACACGGCGGCCGATGCCTTCCTCACCACCTGGGAGGCCCGCGCCGGCCTCAAGACGCTGGCTGAGGCCGTCGCCATGAAGCGCGCCGGGATCGAGGCCATCTACCTCGGTGGCTGGGCGACC
>JBBSLF010000123.1:0-4828 GCA_038255505.1 Candidatus Limnocylindria bacterium | reverse complement strand
GGGGGAGTGACACTCATGGCACCGGCGATCAGGGTCACGCTCGCGCCCCGGTCGCGGGCGGCCTCGGCGATGGCGGCTCCCATCTTGCCGCTGCTGCGGTTGCCGATGAAGCGAACAGGATCGAGCGGCTCGCGGGTCCCGCCGGCGCTGACCACGACGTGCAGTCCCTCGAGATCGCCGGAGCGCGCGAAGAGGCGCTCGACGGCGTCCAGGATCGTTGGCGGCTCCGCCAACCGGCCGACCCCGGTCAGGCCGCTCGCCAGCGTGCCGACCTCCGGCTCGACGATGAGATAGCCGAAGTCGCGCAGGGTGGCAACATTGCGCTGCGTGGCAGGGTGGGTCCACATTCCGGCGTCCATGGCGGGGGCCACGATTACTGGCGCGCGGCTGGCGCAGGCGATGGCCGTCACCGCGTCGCTCACCAGTCCGGCCGCCAGCTGGCCGAGAAGGTTGGCCGTGGCCGGGGCCAGGACGATGGCGTCCGCCGCTTCGGCGAGTTCGATGTGTGCGATCTGCTGATCGGCATCGAGCTCGAAGACATCGTCGAGCACTGGCCGGTGGGTGAGGCTGGCAAACGTCAGCGGCCCGACGAAACGGGTCGCGCCGGCGGTCATCGCGACGTCGACCACCGCGCCGCGTTCGGTCAGCAGCCGAACGAGTGTCACTGCCTTGTAGGCGGCGATGCTGCCGGACACGCCGACGACGATCCGCCGACCGGCCAGCGCTCCGGCGCCATCCATCATCGGTCAGCCGTCCGTGCGCTCGCGCGCTCCCGGTCCCGAAGGGCAGACCATGCATAGCCGATGCCGCGCAGCGTGAGGTCCGGCTCGACCGCGTCGATGCCTGACACCTCGCGCAGCCATGGCTGATGGGTGTAGCCACCGGTCGCGATGACGGTCACGCGGCTGTCCGCCGGCGACCGCTCGGCGAGCTCGGTGCGCAGGGCCGTCAGGAGGCCACTGACGAGGCCGATATACCCGAGTACGGCCCCGGATTGCATGGCGTGCACGGTATTGGTGCCGATCGCCGAGGGCGGGCGGCGAAGCTCGATGCGGGGCAGCTTGCTGGCACGCCCGACCAACGCCTCGAGGCTCAACCCCATGCCGGGTGCGATGGCGCCGCCGATGTAGGCGCCATCGGCATCTACCAGATCGAAGTTGGTGCTCGTGCCGAGGTCGATGACGATGGCCGGCCCACCGAACTCGATGCGCGCCGCCAGCGCATTGGCCAGGCGGTCCGCCCCGGCTTCCGACGCGCGGTCGATGCGAATCTCCAGGATGCCATGAAGCGTGGACGCGTCAAGGATGGCTGGATCGACGCCGATGCGCTCGGTGGCGAGCCGCTCCCAGGTCTCGGTCAGCGGTGGAACGACGCTGGCGATGGCGACGGCATCGAGCTCGTCGAGGCGATGCGCATCCAGCGCCAGCAGTCCGGTCAGCATCGCGGCGACCTCGTCGGCGGTGGCGTTGGCGCGCGTGATGACGCGCCAGGAGCGCGTCAATCGATCGTCCTCGAAGAGGCCGATCGTCACGTTCGTGTTGCCGATGTCGGCCGCCAGCAGCTTCACGGCGCGTATCGTAGCAGCCGGTCGCACTGATGCCGCCGATGCTAGACTCGCCGACGACCCGCAACCTGAACGAGCCGATGTCCGACGCCCCCGCCAAGCTCTACCTCAATACCGGCGTCGTGACCGCCCAGAGCGACATGTTAAACATCCTGCGACCGCTGCTGAAGCAGACGGTCAGCTATACCTATCATCGCGGCGCGCGAGTCGAGTCCAGCGGCACAGGGTGGGTAGAGCGAATCGTGGTCGACCACCCGGAGATCGCGTCGTACTTCACGCCGTTGGCGATCTGCCTGAATCTCGACTCCTTCGACTACCTTCAGTTCGACACGACGTCGGAGCAGCTCCTCGTGTACACCCTGACCATCGGGAACGAGCGCGTGGTCATCGAATTCGCGGCGAGCGGCGCGCCGCGCCTTGGCCTCGATGCGGATGCTCAGCTGGAGACCGAGACCGGGCGGCCACTGCCGCGCGACGCCGACGAGCTGGCGCGAGATCTGCGGTTCATCCAGATGGAGCTGCTCATGTCAGCAGATGCGGACGCCGACGGCGAGCGCGGCGACGAGGACGAGGACTCGGCGTGACGGCCACGCCGGCGCCTGTCCGGCCTCGTGTCCTGACCGCTCCGGCACACGATCGGACCGTTCTGCCCAGCGGCCTTCGTGTCGTCACGCAGGCCATGCCCGGCGCTCGGTCGGCCAGCGTCGCCATCTTCGTCGGTGTCGGCTCTCGGCATGAGAACGATGCCCATGCCGGACTCTCGCATCTGCTCGAGCACCTCGTCTTCAAGGGCACGCGGGCTCATCCGCAGGCTGGCACGCTGTCGCAGCAGGTCGAGGGCATCGGTGGCAGCGTCAACGCCAGCACCGACCGCGAGCTGACGGTCTACTCGTCGAAAGTTCCGGCCGAGCGCACCGACGTCGCGCTCGAGGCGGTGAGCGAACTGGCACTGCATCCGCTGCTTCGCGGTCAGGATCTGCGCGCCGAGAAGCCGGTGATCGTCGACGAGATCCGGATGTACGTCGACTCGCCGTCCGACCACATTTTCACCATCTTCGACGAGATGTTGTATGGCAGGCATCCGCTCGGGCGCGAGATTGCGGGGACCATCGGTTCGGTGCGGCGCGCCACGCATACCGGGGTTGTCGAGCACTGGAGGTCCGCATACCGGATGGAGTCGATGGTGCTGGCGGTGGCCGGAGCCATCGACCACGACACGGTCGTGCGAACGGCCGCCGCGTGGCACGCCGATGGTCCCGAGCACGACGGACGGCCTCCCGGCCCGGCGCCGAAGGTGGGCCGGGCGCCGCATCCGGCGGCCGCGGGAACCATGCGGGTCTCGTACCGCCGCCTGAGCCAGGGAAACCTGTGCCTCGGCATGCCGGGCGTTGCGCGCGACGACCCCGACCGCTGGGCGCTCGATCTGTTGGGCGCCATCCTGGGCGACGGCATGGGAAGCCGGCTGTTCATGGACCTTCGCGAGCGGAGGTCGCTGGTCTACGACGTCTCCACCTTCGGCGCCTCGTATGCCGACGCGGGAACGTTCGGCGTGCACGCCGGCTTCGCCCCGGATGATGCTGAGCGAGTCGTGGCTGCCATCATCGAGCAGCTTGACCGGATCACCACCGATCCGGTAACTGTCGGGGAGCTTGACCGAGCCCGTGCCTACACCCGCGGCCGCCTCGAACTCCGGATGGAGGACAGCGGCGCGGTTGCGGGCTGGATCGGCAGCGGAGAGGCACTGCTCCCCCGAATTCTGTCCGTGGAGGAGGTCATCGAGCAGCTTGACACTGTGACGATCGAGGATCTGCTCCGCGTGGCGCGTCGCTTTCTCGCACCGGGCAATGCGCGCCTCGCGGTCCTCGGTCCGTTCCGGTCACGCGCTCGACTCGAGCGGGCCCTGCGCACATGATCGAAGGCGGCGATCCAGTCTCGGACGAGGTCCACGTGATCGACCTGCTCGGCGATGAGCTGACATTGGCACGGGCACAGATCGATGCCGGTCAGTTCGGACTTGCCGAAGGCACCATCCGGCGTCGCCTTGCATGGCGCGAGGCGGAGGGATCCGGAACGGACGATGAGGCCGATGCGCTGCGCGCGCTGCTCGCCGAGAGCCTGTGGCGGCAGCATCGTCCGGCTGCTGCGCGCGCCGCCGTGGATGCCATTCGCGCCAGCAGCCCACAGCGTCGCCTCGCGATGACGCTCATGGTCGAGGCCGAGGCGTTGGCCGCGGCCGGAGAGCCGGATCGAGCTGCCGCCGCCATGGAGCGGGTCATCGCCGGCATCGGCGTTGACGCGGCATTCGAGCTGAGACGTGGCGTTCCCGGTGGGCTGCGCTGGCCGCCGCCATCCGATCTGTCGCCTGTCGCGCCGCGCGCTGCGCAGGCACCGTGGGCCGCCCCCGCGGACTCAGATGCGGAACCAGTGCCCGGGTCGCGCACAGCCGGTGGGCGATCCCGGATGGAGGAGGCACGGGTGGCGTACGTGGCCGGGGACCTCGAGCGTGGCGACGCGGAGATGTCGATCGCGGTCCGGTTCGATCAGGCATTGGCGTCCGACGGCGTTACGATCCTCGAGCCGACCCTCGGAGGCCAGCCCGCGCCCGACCGTCTGCTACTCTACGGCGACCTTCTCCGCGCCGCGGGTCGCGAGGTCGAGGCCAACCGGGCCTACGATCGTGCCGCTGGCCAGAAGAGTTGATCCCCGCACAGCAGGAGCCGCCTCGTCATGCAGCGCACGCTCGTCCTCGCCAAGCCCGATGCCGTCCAGCGCGGCCTCATCGGCGACATCCTCGCCCGCTTTGAGCGCAAGGGCCTCAAGGTCGTCGGCCTGCGCCTCGTTTCGGTGCCGCGCGAGCTGGCCGAGGAGCACTACGCTGTCCACGCCGGCAAGCACTTTTATGACGGGCTCGTCGAATTCATCACATCGGGGCCGGTGGCGGCGTTCGCGCTCGAGGGTCCGGATGCCATCGCCGTGGTGCGCCGCATGGTCGGCAAGACCATGCCGAACGAGGCCGAGCCCGGGACGATCCGCGGTGACCTGGGCGTCAGCGGCTTGCGCAACTTGATTCACGCCTCCGACGCGCCCGAGACGTCGGAGGCCGAGCTGGCCATGTGGTTCGGTGCCGATGCCCTCGTTGACTACGAGCGCCAGATCGATGTCTGGATCGTGGCAGAGGAGCCCGCTCGATCCTGAGCGGCCTCAGCTGCCCTCGGCAACCAGGGACGGATAGGACGGCCGGGAAAGGATCCCGATGCGCTCGAG
>JBBSLF010000122.1:0-4851 GCA_038255505.1 Candidatus Limnocylindria bacterium | reverse complement strand
GGGGTGTAGACTGCCGCCATGCCACGTACCAGAACGAGTCCTCGAGCCACTGAGAAGGATCGCGAGCTCGCCCGCCGCATCGGCCATCGGATTCGCGAGGCGCGACACCGGTCCGGACTCACGCAGCAGCAGCTTGCCGGAGAGCGCTATACAAAGGCGTACGTCAGCGCGCTCGAGACCGGGATCGCTCGCCCGTCGATGGTTGCGCTGAACTTTCTGTGCGAACGGCTTGGCCTGCCGGCCAGCCACTTCATCGACGAAGCGCACCCGACGTGGACCCGACTTGAAGTTGACATGCGCCTCGCGTCCGGAGACTGGCTGGCGGCCGTAGATGGCTATCACGCGCTGCTCGATGACGGCCCGGACGACAGCCTCCGGGCGGGCCTCCTGCGCGGCATGGCGGAGGCCATGGCTCGTCTCGATCGCGGCAAGGACGCGATCGCGGCCGCATCCGAGGCCGGACGCCTGTACGCGGCCCAGGGACGCGACGCGGACGCCGCGCTGGCGCGGTATTGGTTGGCGTATGGCCTGTACCAAGCCAACAATGAGCCCGAAGCACGCAGCCTGCTGATCGCGCTGCTCGAAGAGGTTCGTGCCGGCCTCCAGGTTGAGCCCGACTTCGAGATGCGACTCCTCACATCGCTGGCCGCGGTCGAATCACATACCGGCCAGGCGACACGTGCCCTGTCGTACCTCGAGGAAGCACGCGGCCTGGCGGCTGATCTGGACGATCGGCGGCGGGCAGCGTTTCTGTTCAATCTCGCGGTCGGATATCGCGAGATTGGGGATTTCGAGGCGGCCATCCGCGCCGGGACGCAGGGAATGGCGCTCTACCGCGCGGCTGGTGCCGTGTTCGAATCGGCCCGCATCGAGAATGATCTCGCGCTGGCGTATCTCGCGACCGGACAGATCGACCGCGCTCGCGAGTTGGCGCGGGGTGCTCGTACCCACATCGAGGAGACGGGCGATGCGCGTTGGCTGTCACTCGTGATCGACACGGAAGCGCAGATTGCCCTCGCGTTCGGAGAAACCGAGGAGGCGCTGCGGCTATCCGGCGAGGCGCACCGCTACGCGGAGGCGTCAGGCAACGAGCCCGCGCGGCTGGCGTCCATCCTGACCGAGGCGCGCGCGCTGCGGCGCGCGGGGCGCGCGGACGAGGCGGAAGCACGCTTCGGTGACGCCGCCAGTATCGCGCGGTCGAGCCGTGTTCCGCAGCGATTGCGCGAGGTCCTCCGTGAATGGGCAGACCTGCGTGCCGGCGCCGGCGACCATCGCGGCGCGTACGAACTCACGAGCGAGGCGTTGACGGTCAATTAAGTATTGACAAGGGTGGTCTGGAGCTCGTACGCTTACTCGCGAGACGAGTCGGATGGGCACGCCGGCTTGCCTGATGGGATCGGAGATGGGGCACGTCTCCGATCCCACCTTTCTTGTCGCCTACCGGTCGCCTGATGCCGGCGGGGGAGCCACCAGCTCGAAGGCACCTTCGGCGTATGGCGCATCATCGGCGTCAAGGTAGAGCAGCATCAGGTATTCGCCCGCGCCAAAGTCATCGATCAGGTTGACCGCGGGAACAACAAACGCGATGACAGGGGCACGCTCTTGGGGAACGGGTTGCGCGGTCGCTGCCTGGACCGTCTCAGCTGGCCCGCCGCCCGTGCGTCGCACTTCGACGTACACCGCAACCGGTAGCGCACTTGGCCCGTCAACGGAATAGGCGAACGCGTCTCCGACGGTGAATCGGTCACTCGTTTCTGCTCCGACGGCGCCATCAGCGCCCAGTGCAGTCCCGAAGGCGATGACACGTGGATCAGCACCGCCGTCGGAGGCTGTTGGCGAAGGGCCAACGGCTGTGCCATCAGCATTCCCTCCGAGGACGCGGAATGCGACGGCAACGCCGATGATGAGGGCGATCGCGGCGACCCAGCCGGCGATGGTGCGTTGGCGCGGAGAGAGCCGAAGGCCCCGCTCATTTCCTGACGCACGCGCCATGACCCGTGCGCGGCCGGAGCGCAGCCGTTGTCGCACGGACTAGGACCGCGTCTCGCAAGAGATGGTGCTCATCTGCACCTCCCACTCTAGCGAGGCCGCGAGCGGCTAGGATGATGACGATGACACGGCGACTCTTCGTTTTCGACGACCCCGATCGATTTGTGGCTGGAACCATCGGGATGGCGGGTGATCGGTCCTTCTATCTCCAGGCTCGCAAGGGAGGCGCCCTGGTCAGCGTCGGCTTGGAAAAGGTCCAGGTTGCTGCACTGGCGCAGCGCCTCGATGACCTGCTCGACGCCGTTGAGATTCCCGCCGGCGCCGTTGCGACCGATGACCGCGGACTCGAGGAGCCCGTCGTCGAGCTGTTTCGAGTGGGAGCCATGGCGCTGGCATGGGATGCCGCCACCGAGGCGATCGTCATCGAGGCTCAGATGCCCACGCGCGACGGCGAGTATGTCGAGCTGCCTGATCATGCCGACGACGGCCCCGACCTGTTACGAGTGCGGATCGGGCCAGCCGACGCGCGTGCATTCGTGGAGCGGGCCATGGCTCTCGTGACGGCGGGGCGCCCCGCGTGCCCCTACTGTGGCCAGCCGCTGGACGCGAATGGCCACTTTTGCCCCCAAGGCAACGCTTCGCTCAACTAGATGGTTCGCGACCAGCTTGACCCGGTATTGCGCGTGGACTGGTTGAAAGCCAGTGAGCTGAACGACGGATCACCAGGTCGCTTGGGCATGACGTTTCTCCCGGGCAAGCACGGGGCGTCGCAGCTCTACCCTGGTCGCATCTATCGGCGCGACCTTGATCGCGACCTGGACACGCTGCGTGATGGCGGCGTCCGTCACTTGTTGCTTCTGGTCGAGGACGCTGAGCTGGCCCGTTGGGGCGACGTGGAGATCGTGGGCCGGGCGGCCGAACACGATGTGACGATCGATCGACACCCGTTGCCGGATGGGTCGGCTCCCCGCACCGTACGAGAGATGGATGACGTTCTTGCCGCACTCACCGCCGCGCGCGACTTCGGCGACGTGGCGGTCGCCTGCATGGGAGGTGTGGGACGCACGGGCACGGTCGTGGCCTGCGCTCTGGTGGCGGCCGGCAACCCGTCGTCGGACGCCATCGCCCGTGTCCGCGAGATCCGTCATCCCAGTGCCGTCGAGACCCATGAGCAGGTTGCCTTCGTTCAGGCGTACGAACGTCACATTGCCGGCCGTCGAACGGGATCGGCTAGGGTGGCGCCATGACCGACGCGCGCTCCTGCTCGCGCGCGATTTCCGCAAACTGACACAGGGCGTTTGCGAGACGCATCTGCTCGGGTGTTCGTGCCCGAACCCGAAGGAGCGCCGGCTCGGCCACGACCACCGCGATACATCGCGCGCGCGATGTGGCGACATTGAGTCGATTGCGTGAATACAGGAAGCTCATGCCCCTCGGCGCCGCCTCGGGCGAGCTGGTGGTCATCGAGTAGATGCTGATCGGCGCTTCCTGTCCCTGGAACTTGTCGACTGTCCCGATGCGTGCCTCGGGCGGCAGCAGACGCGCGATGGCGCCGACCTGCGCGTTGTACGGCGCCACGACCAGGATATCGGCGTAGCCGACAGAACGCTCCTCACCGTCGGCGTCAATCCAGCTCGAACCACCGTCGACCAGAACCTGGACGAGCGTGGCCACCTGCCGTGCCTCCTCGGGTGACTCACTGTCGGCGCCGACGTGGGATGCCTCGAGCAATCTCAGTCCCGTGCCGTTGAGCGGACGAGGCGCGCGGAGCTCCTGGCGGGCGAGGTGTGGCCGCGACTCGAGGCGATTTTCGTAGAACGCCTCCGAGGTGAAGCGCGTGATGCTCGGATGCAGGCGCCACGTGTGCTCGAGAAACAATCCGAGATGATCCGGCATGGCATCGTGGTCACCGAGGAGGTGGGACAGGGCCGAGCGATCGGCCCCGGGTGGATGCGTGCCCTGCAGTGGCTGGTCGAGTTGTTGTGGATCGCCGAGAAGCACGATCGATCGTGTGGCACCGGACATCGCCAACACATTGGCCAGTGACATCTGGCCGGCCTCGTCGACGAACAGTACGTCGATCAGAGCGCTGCTGCGCTCGGGAGACCACAACCATGCCGTCCCAGCCGCGAGATTGAAGCTGCCGTCGGCGAGTCCATTCTGGACCTCCTCGTTCTTCGTGGCGACGGTCACCCGGTCATCGGCGAAGCCCTCGACGCCAGCGCTGACCTTCTGGACAGCTCGCACATCGACGTCACCGTCCGCTGCTGCCAGGACGGCGCTGAGGAAGTTCATGATGACCTTGTGGCTGTTGGCCGCGATTCCGATGCGCTTGCCGGCCTTGAGCAGCTCCAGCACCATCCGAGCCCCGGTGTACGTCTTTCCGGAACCGGGCGGTCCCTGGATGGCGAGCGTGCCTTCTCGGAGCACCGATGCCATACGGCGCGCGGCATCAAGCTCCGACTCGCCCAGAGCACACAGCGCCGCACCAGGCTCCTGTCCGACCGATGGCGGTCGGCACAGCAGCAGATCGCGAGCCGCGCGCCATGGGCCGGGCGCGTCAATACCGTTGGAGGCGACCCATTCGGCAAGCCGCAGGAGCGCGGCGCGATGATCTCCGTCGCCAATGATGTTCAGCGGGACGAACGCAACGGGATGACGCGGTTCGGCATCCGGCGGCCACGTCATCTCGACGATGCTGGACGCCTCATCGACCTTCAGCAGATTACCCCGCACCTTCCAGTCGCTCCACTTCGCTTCCGGCTGCTCCTGGTACAGAGCCGGGTCATACAGGGTCGATCGCTCGATGTCGTGCTCCTGTGGCTCGTACGCGTAGCGCCACGTCTGCCGCAGGTGTGACCG
>JBBSLF010000121.1:0-4946 GCA_038255505.1 Candidatus Limnocylindria bacterium | reverse complement strand
GAGGTGGCCGCCATCCGCGCCGCCCTTCCCAGCCTGGTCGCCACGGTCGTGCTTCCCTACCTGGATTCGTCCTCCGTTCGCATTCCGGACGCGATGACCTGGGCCGAGCTCATCGGCAAGCCTGCCGAGCTGGAGTTCAAGCCGGTGCCGTTCGACCATCCGCTGTTCGTGCTCTACTCCTCGGGCACCACCGGACTGCCGAAGCCCATCGTCCATGGCCACGGCGGCATCCTGCTCGAACACCTCAAGATCCACGCACTTCACCACGACCTGGGTCCCACGGATCGGTTCTTCTGGTTCAGTACGACCGGGTGGATGATGTGGAACTACCTCGTCTCGGGCCTGGCCGTGGACGCGACCATCGTGCTGTTCGACGGCTCGCCGGCCCATCCCGACCTCGGCGCGCTGTGGCGCCTGGCGGCCGAGGAGGAGGTGACCTACTTCGGGACTTCGGCGCCGTACCTCATGGCCTGCCGCAAGGAAGGGCTGCGCCCGGGCTCTTCGGCCGACCTGTCGCGCCTACGCGGCCTGGGCTCGACCGGGGCGCCGTTGCCGGTCGAGGGATTCCGATATGTCTACGACGCGATCTCGCCATCGGTCCATCTCCAATCCGTCTCCGGCGGTACCGATGTCTGCACGGCATTCGTCGGCGCCTCGCCGCTCGTGCCGGTCTGGGAGGGCGAGCTGTCCTGCCGCCATCTCGGCTGCGCGGTGGAGGCGTTCTCTGCGTCAGGCTCACCGCTCGTGGACGAGCAGGGGGAGCTCGTGATCACCGCGCCCATGCCTTCGATGCCCGTCGCGTTCTGGGACGACCCGTCCGGCTCGCGCTATCGCTCGGCCTATTTTTCCGAGTGGCCGGGCGTATGGCAGCATGGGGATTGGATCACGTTCACCGAGCGTGGCTCGTGCGTGATCAGCGGCCGTTCCGACGCCACGCTGAACCGGGGTGGCGTGCGCATCGGTACCGCGGAGTTCTACGCGGTCGTCGAATCGTTACCCGACATCGCCGATTCGCTCGTCGTCCATCTCGACGCCGACGATCGACTGCTCCTGTTCATTGCCCTGCGCCCCGGCGCTTCCCTGACCGATGACCTGCGTGGCGCGATCACGCGCGAGCTCCGATCGTCGCTCTCGCCGCGTCACGTTCCTGACGAGGTCATCGCGGTGCCGGCGATCCCGCGCACGCTCTCGGGCAAGAAGGTCGAGGTGCCCGTCAAGCGGATCCTTACCGGCACGCCGCCGGACGTTGCGGCCTCGCGCGGCTCGTTGGCCGATCCCTCGTCGCTCGATGCGTTCGTGAAAATGGCGCATGGTGCCGGAACGGACCGGAGTGCATGACGCGATCCATGCGTTCATCCACGCGTCTGTCCTCCTCGAACGGCTCGTTCCCGGCTGCGTCGTCGATGACCTCGACGGCCTGCGCCCCATACGCTATGGACGCCTGAAGGTCGGCGTCCAATACGAGATCCTTGCGAACGACTCCGAGCCGGGGTACGTCCTGGCGGTCCGCCGCTGAGCAGCCGGTCTGACCGAGTTGCCGTGGGACGGGCGTATCGGACAATAGATGCCCGTTCTTGCGTGGGATGGGAACGATAGCCAGGCAGGCGCCGTTCAGCGTAGCCAGACTGCCCGCCGGGTGGGAATTCGGCCATTCATTGGCCGATTCGCCCGTGGGGCGCAAACCCGCCAACTGGCAAGCGGTGGCAGGCACCTCAGCGCGTGAGCGCTTAGCGGAGCCGCCAGGTGGCGAGCGACAGATCAAATTGCTGCATCGGCCCAGCGGTCGATTCCGTCATAATCCTTGTGGCTGATTCTCACGCCGAATGAGACACGACGCACCAAACCACGTATGGACACCATCCCGCACGCCCACCCACCACACGAGTGGAGCACATCTCATGGTCACTGTTGGACTGCTCGCGCGCATCGAGGCCAAGCCGGGCAAGGAGCAGGAGGTCGCCGACTTCCTGGCCGGTGCCCTGCCGCTGGCGCAGGACGAGCCAGACACGACAGCCTGGTTCGCGACCCAGCTCGGACCAAGCACCTTCGGCATCTTCGACGTGTTCGGTGACGACTCTGGGCGACAGGCACACCTGAACGGGCCGATCGCCGCCGCGCTCCTCGGCAGGGCGGACGAGCTTCTCTCGGAGCCGCCGGACATCAAGCCGGTCGACATCCTCGCCGCGAAGCTCCCCGGCTGACCTCGCGCAAGAGCGGCATTGCGCGGTGCGGGCGTATCGGACAATCAGTGGCCGTTCTTGCGTGAGATGGCAACTACAGCCAGGCAAGCGCCATTCAGCCTGTCCACACTGCCCGCCCCATGACATTCCAGCTACTCACTGGCCGATACGCCCATGGGGCGCAAAGTGACCCCGCGCGTGGCTCGCACCCAACGGTCAGTCGGTGCAACGGTCAGTCGGTGTAGTAAACCCCGTCGAGAGCGCCCCACGCCGCGGCACTGAAGATGGCGCAGGCCGTCTTGGCGCGGGCGAAATCGCCGTCCGAGAGGCCGTCGATCAATGAAGCAAGCATGGCGGGCTCATCAGTCTCGACGGCGTGCTCCTCGAAGTAGCGCTGACCGTCTGGTCCGACGGTGCCGGCATAGTGCTCGCGCAGGCCGGCAAGCTTCGACGACGCGGTCACCGGCTGCTGGACCTCGAAGGAATAGAGCGCACCTAGCGACTCCGGGACCGATGCGAACGCCTGCTCACCCACGGCCAGCAGGGTCTTCGACTGCGGTCGGGCCATCTCGCCGGACGCGCCCAAAGCGGCGCGGAACTGCGACCACAGGACATCGTGCTCGCGCTCCTCGGCGGCGTACTCGGCGTAGCCGAGGCGATCCCAGCCCGCGTCGACGACGGAGATGAAGGGAGCCCATTCATCGGCATATTCGGCAAGGCGCTCGATCGGCAGAGTGCCGGCGCGCCACTCGATGTAGAAGGGATGCTTATTCAGGTCGAACTGGCGGACGATGGCGTCCAGCTCGTCGATGCGGTTGCTCATGGCGTGGGGCACCTCGGCTGCGTGGTTGATCGGCGTGCTCAAGAGTACCCGATTCGGATCAGTCGCCATCAATCTCCTCAAGCCGCCCATCACCGTCGGCGACCATGACAACCGAGCGTTGCCGAGGAATGCGCACGAACATCATGATTCCGAAGGCGAAGGTGGCAACGCCCACGATCGGCACCCACGGCAGACCCCGATAGTCCAGGAAGCCCACCACCTCGAGGCGCTGAACCGTCTCGGTGCCCAGCGGGTCGCGTGCCACCACCACCACGTCGCGCGGCCAGATCGGCGCGTCAACCTCGAAACGGAAGCCACCCGCCGCCGCCGGCTCAACGGCGTTGCCATCGACCGTGATCGAGGCGCCGTCGGCCGCGCGGCCCATGATGGTCGAGCGGAGCGCGAATGCATCGGTCTGGGCGCTCGTCGTCAGCTCGGGGGGTTCGCGCAGGATCTCGGCCTCCCACGAAACACTCGATGCGGCACCGGACGGACTGATGACCAGGATGGCGGCATCAAACGGCTGGTTCCCCTCGCGCTCGCGGTCGGGCGCGATGTCCACCGATAAAGGCTCGTCCCCCACCTCGCCCTCGTAGATGATCGAAACGCCGGAAGCGACGGCCACCAACGAGCGCGGAGGCGCGTCGATGACCGCGGTGAACCCCCCATCGAGCGCGACCAGCTGCTGCTTCCCGTCCCAACCATCGAACAGGACGGCATCTCGGAGATCAGGCGCGAGGACGCCGTCAAGCGGTGTGTCGAGAATGACGCTCTCGAGCGGCGTCATGGTGATCGAGGTATGAATGCCACCCGGGTAGAGCGCCGCAGTGTTTCGGGTTCCGACCCAGTCCGCGGACAGCGCGATCCAGCCGCGGTCCTGTCCGGCAACCCCCACCGGCTGGGCGCTGACGAGACCGGTGGTCGGGTGAACCGACAAATCGCCGTCGGGCTCCAGGACGATGACGTTGCCGGAGCTGAAGTACGCGTGACGACCGTCGCCCAGGCCGCCGGGTAACGGGCCGTCGTGTGGCAGGACGTTGTGCGGGATGCCGCGCAGCGCCGGAAAACTTGGCGCTGCCGTCAGATCCATCAGTCGGGCCGTGCTCGCGCTGGCGGGCACGGCCAGCACGGTCGTCAGGTCGAGATCGTACACGAACACATCGGCCGCCCTGTAGTCGGTCATCCATCCCATGCTGGAGTCGATGATCACCGCTTCGTCGCCATCTCCCAGCATGCTCAGCCCGAACAACGCGGTATGCGCCCGCTCGGCGACGACCTCCATCGATCCGCCACGTGGCCAGCGCATCAGCTGGATCCCGGAACGCGTCGCCCCCAGCATGCGTCCCGCCGTCGCGGTGCCAACGTTCGAAGCCGCAAGCGCGCCGGAGAGCGAGCCATCGGTCGCGTCAACCACGAGCTGTCCGTCCATCGCGGCCCCCAGCCGGATGAGACGGCCGTCCTCGGTTGGCCCGAACACGACTTCGTCGCCCGGAATACCATCGGTCTCGCCAATCAGCGCCAGGTAGATGCCAAACGCTGCTTCGATCGAAAAGTCGACCGTCTCGGAAGCGAACCCGTTCGCCCCGTTCCAGCGCAGGACGCGCACCTGCGCGTTCTTAGCCTGCCGATACGGACCAACCACGAGGAGCTCGTCGATGCCGTCGTCATCGAGGTCGAGCACGGAGACCGTCTCCGCGTCGCCGAAGGTGCCGCTCAGCGGGAAAGTGCGCAGCAGCCCGCCGGCCATGCTGACGGAGGAGATGGTCAGGCAGCAGCCGCGTCCGTCATCGGCGACACCTCCGGTGGTGGCGATCAGGACGCGCTCACGCTCACCGTCATTCCAGGCGATGAGCCCGAAACCGTCGGCCGCGACATCGAGCGGTACGCGGGCGCTCTGCTCCTCATCCAGGCGAGCCACCACGCTGGTGCCGATGATCGACCAT
>JBBSLF010000120.1:0-5012 GCA_038255505.1 Candidatus Limnocylindria bacterium | reverse complement strand
GCTGACCGGCATCGAGCCCGACACCTGGTACGACGACGCCATCGAGCTGCGCGTGGATGCTGGCCGCCTGCTTGAAGCAGACGAGGATGGCGTGACCGTCATCGGTGCCGACCTTGCGGAGCGTTATGACCTGCGCACCGGAGACGTGTTCACCATGCGCGAGCGTGATTTCGAGGTCATCGGCGTGCTCGAGCGAACGCTGACCTTCCCGGACAAGATCGCCTATGTCGCCCTGACTGACGCCCAGGCAATCTACGTCGAGCTCGTGCCCGACGCATTCGAAGAACGGACCGATGAGCTGGCTACCCAGATCGAGGTCTTCCCCGACGACCTTTCGGAGGCCGATGCGATCGCCGCGGCGATCGAGCGTGAGCTCAGCGGCGTGCGCGCCGTTACCCCGGAGCAGGTGGCGGATCAGATCGGCCAGGCCAGCATCGTGTTCAACCTGATCATCGTCGGGGCCAGCGTCATCGCCGTCATCGTCGGAGGCCTGTCCGTCATCAACACCATGGTCATGACTGTCTCCGAGCGCGTGCGCGAGATCGGCATCAAGAAGGCGGTCGGCGCGCCGACGGGCGCCATCCTCCGCGAGTTCGTCATCGAGGCAACGCTGCTCGGTGCGATCGGCGGGTTGATCGGTCTGTCGGCGGGAGCGTTGCTGGTCGTCATCCTCAACGCCCAGACGGCCGGCTCCGGCACGACCGTCTTCCTCCTGACGCCGATGCTGCTCCTGCGGTCGTTCCTCTTCGCGACCATCCTCGGGGCGCTGGCCGGCATTTATCCCGCGCTGCGAGCCGCCCGGCTGGACCCGGTCACGGCATTGCGCAGCACGTGATGCCGATCCTCGAGGCCACGGGACTGGCGAAGGTGTATCGGCGCGGTGCGAGCGAGGTGCGTGCCGTCGACGGGATTGGCCTGAGCGTCGAAGCCGGCGAGTTCATGTCGATCATGGGTCGATCCGGCTCCGGCAAGACGACGTTGCTCGACCTGCTGGGGTGCCTGTTGCGACCGACCTCGGGCGAGCTGAGCATCGACGGCCGCAGCGTGATCGGCGCCACGGACGGGGAGCTGGCGACGATTCGCCGCGAGCGCATCGGCTTCGTGTTCCAGGAGTTCAACCTGATCGCGACCCTGACGGCCATGGAGAACGTCATGCTGCCGCTGCGCTACGGGCCGCGCCGCCGCGACGGAAGGGAGCGGGCCACCGAGCTGCTGGAGCTGGTTGGGCTGGGCAGCCGAGCAGGCCACCGGCCGAATGAGCTGTCCGGCGGCGAACAGCAGCGCGTGGCGATCGCGCGTGCCCTCGTCAACGAGCCGGCCGTCATCCTGGCCGATGAGCCGACCGGCGAGCTCGACTCGACCACCTCGGGTCAGCTGCTCAAGACGCTGCGCGACCTCAATGAGAGTCGCGGCGTCACCGTCATGATCGTCACCCACGACGCCGCCGTGGCGGCAACGACAGACCGGGTGGTCCGGCTCCATGACGGTCGCGTGATTGCCGATGAGCGCAGTGACGGCCGAGGATTCCGTCACGCGCTGGCCGGAGATCCCGGTTCGAACGGCCACGGACCTGGGCGCGTCTGGGCTCGGCTGGGCGGCCTGCTCGACCGAGCACGCGGCAGATGATCCGATGATCAGCGCCGTCGGCCTGGGCAAGCGCTTCCGTTCATTGACCGCCGTGCACGACCTGAGCTTCGACGTCGGCGACGGCGAGATCTTCGGGATCCTCGGCCCGAACGGGGCGGGCAAGACGACTTCAGTGCGCATGCTGTCGGGGCTCATCGCGCCGTCGGAAGGGACCGCGCGCATCAACGGCATGGAGCTGGGTGCCCAGTCGCAGGCGATCAGGGCCATCACCGGCATCCTGACCGAATCGCCGGGATTGCATGACAAGCTCACCGCTCGCCATAACCTGGGGTACTACGGCCGCCTCTATGGATTGCGCGGCGCGAACCTGCGTCGCGCGGTGGACCGATACCTCGGCGTGGTCGGCATGTCGGACGCAGCGGACCGTCGCGTCGGTGGATTCAGCAAGGGCATGCGCCAAAAGATCGCGATCGCCCGAGCGTTGCTTCACGAGCCGGAGGTGCTCTACCTCGACGAGCCGACGTCCGCGCTCGATCCGTCGGCGGCGAAGACCATCCGCGACTTCGTGGCCACACTGCGCGATGCCGGTCGATCGATCGTGGTGTGCACTCACAACCTGGACGAGGCCGAGCGTTTGTGCGACCGGATCGGCATCATGCGCGGCACCCTGCTCGAGGTCGACACGCCGGCGCGGCTGCGACGGCGCAACGGCACCGCATCGGTCCGCGTCGAGCTGGTCGGAGCGCGCCAGCCCGCCTCGTTCCTCGACCTGCTCGGCGACCTGCCATTCGTCGAAGGTGCGCGTGTCGTCGACGGCACGCTGTTCGTGGAGGTCACCGACCCGCGCGGCGACAACCCGGAACTCGTGCGGGCCCTGGTCGAGGCCGGCGCGCGGATCGTCGCCGTGCGCGAGGAGGCCGTCACGCTCGAGCAGGTGTATCTCGACATGGTCGGCGAGGTCGGGGAGCGCGACGCGCGATCGATCGGCGAGGTGGCCTGATGCGACCGGGGTTCATCTGGGCAGTCATCGTGAAGGAGGCACGTGATCTCCTCTCGAACCGGCTTCTGCTTGGCGCGGTCGTCTTTCCCGCGCTCATCTTTGCCGCCATTCCGACCGGAATCGTGGCGTTCATCGAGATCAACGAGCTGGATCCGGCTCAGCTGGGCCAGATCGAGCAGTACCTCAGCCAGTTTCCCGACCTCTCGCCGAAGCTGGCGGCGCAGGGCTTCATCGTCCTCAACTTCATGGCTTATTTTCTCCTCATCCCGGCCATGGTGCCGATGGCGATCGCGACGCAATCGGTCATCGGCGAGAAAACGGCACGCTCGCTGGAGCCGCAGTTGGCGACGCCCATGGAGGTGAGCGAGTTGCTCATCGGCAAAGCGATTGCGTCTGCGACACCTGCCGTGCTGGCGACCTGGGGCGTCTTCCTGTTGTATGGCTTCGTCAACGGTGCCATCGCGGATCCGGCGCTGACCTCGCTCATTTTCAGTGACGTGTGGCGCGTGGCCATGCTCAGCCTGGTCCCACTCATCTGCCTGCTCAGCGTGCTGCTCGGGATCATCGTGTCCTCGCGCGTCAACGACGCTCGCACGGCCCAACAGATCGGCGGGTTCATCGTGATCCCGGTCATCGGCGTGGCTGTCGCCGGCTTTTTCAGCGGGCAGGCGAGCTTCAACATGCAGCAGGTGATGATCGGCAATCTCGTCGTGGCGCTGTTGATCGGGGTCGCGCTGGTGATCGGCAACTGGATCTTCGACCGCGAGGCGATCCTCACCCGCCTCGGCTGACGCTCGACTTCGTCGCGTCCGGTCGCCGATACGTCGACGATTCGCGTTATGCCGAGCCCGTTCAGTGACGAACCGCCGATGTATCGGCGCCTCGCAGGTGTGGGCCGCGCGCGGAGGTGTTTCTCACGTCGCACCGGAACCGATGCATCGGTGATGCAGCACGCGGATGGACTTCCGGGCGCGATTCTGCCGATACATCGCTCATTCGGCGCGTCGACGGCATCCTGCGCGTGATTCCGCCGATGTATCGGCTCGGGAGTGACATGCAGCATGGATTCGCGGGCGCTTGACGCCCCACCCCCGCCGATGTATCGGAGATTTGACATATCGAGGGCGGTTCAGGCCGCGAATCACCGAATGCCATGAAGAGGGCCTCCCGGGTGGAAAGTGGGTTCTCACAGGAACCAGCACCACAGGAGGCCCAGACCAATGCTATATGCCGGATTGGATTTGTCACGCCGCAGGCTCGATGTCTGCATCCTTGACGAGGAAGGTGATCGCGTGCTCGAGATCGGGGTCAGCCCCGATGCCGATGCGCTGCGCACACTGATCGCGCGCGTGGCACACCTGCGACCTGAGCCGGTGAGCGCCGCCATCGAATCGATGACCGGCGCGCGCTTCGTGCACGACAGCCTCGAGCGCTTGGGTTGGGAGGTCGACATCGCCGACGCCCAGCGCGCCAAAGGCCTGGCACCACTGGTGGCCAAGACCGATCGCATCGACGCCTGGGTCCTGGCCGAGCTGGCGCGACGCGAACTGGTGCCGGCCATCTGGCTGCCCGATCCGGGCGTCCGCGCCGAGCGCGAGCGGGCCCGCTTCCGGCTGCACCTGGTCCACCACCGCACCGCGCTCAAGAACCGGATCCACGCCACGTTGATGAGCTTCGGCCATCCGGTGCCGGTCAGCGACCTGTTCGGACGCGCCGGACGCGAGCGACTCGAGCGCATGGCCCTGCCTGCAGCGTGGGCTGCCAGCGTGACCACCAGCATCGCCCTGATCGACGATCTCGACCGCCAGATCGCGGCGGCTGAGGCCGAGCTGCGCCAACTCGGAGCGGAGCATCGCTATGTGCCGCTGCTGTGCACGCTGCCCGGCATCAGCTGGGTGCTGGCCTCGACCATCGCGGCCGAGATCGGCGATATCGGCCGCTTCAACCGCGCCAAGGCGCTGGTCGGCTATACCGGTTTGGTGCCGTTCGTGATGCAGTCCGGTGAGCGCGACCGGCGTGGCCCGCTGACCAAGCACGGTCCGAGGTATCTGCGCTGGGCGCTGATCGAGGCCACCATCCACGCCGCGCGGCACCCGGCCTATCGCGACCGCTATGAGCGCACCCGACGCCGGCTCGGCAAGCAGCGCGGACCGCGCGTGGCGCGCATCGAGGTGGCACGCCAACTGGCCACCGCCATCTGGCACATGCTGACCAAGCAAGAGCCGTTCGCTCCTCCGGCAGGCCCCACGATGTATCTGGTCGCCTAGACGACCCTCGCCGAAATGGGCCGCCGGAACGAGCCTCCCACCCGACCTGATCCTCACATCGATGAGGCGATAGAGAGATGAGCGCCGCTCGCGAACCACACCTTCCACGTCCACCACCAGCCGCTTGACGCCCGAGGTCTCTTCATAGAGATACATCG
>JBBSLF010000119.1:0-5016 GCA_038255505.1 Candidatus Limnocylindria bacterium | reverse complement strand
GGTCAGGAAGCTGACGAGGCGGCTGGTGGCGGTGAGCTGCTCGGTCGCGACGTTGGTGGTGGCATTGCGAAACTCGCCGGGGCGGGTGCGCAGGGCCATCACCACCTCCTCCAGCGCCGCGTTGCCCGCCCGCTCGCCGAGTCCGTTGACGGTGACCTCGACCTGGCGCGCGCCGGCTTGGATGGCGGCCAACGTGTTCGCAGTGGCAAGACCGAGGTCGTTGTGGCAGTGCGTGCTCACGATCGCCCGCCGGCCGACCAGCTTGACCACCTGCCTGATGACCGAGGCGTATTCCTTCGGCTCGGTGTAGCCCACGGTGTCCGGCACATTGATGACCGATGCGCCCGCGCTGACCGCGGCCTCGTATGCCTCCAGCAGGAAGGGCAGCTCGGTGCGCGAGGCATCCTCCGCGCTGAACTCGACCTGGTGGCCGGGCCCGACCATCTCGCGCGCCTGCGCGACGCAGCTGCGGATGCGCTGGAGCACTTCCTCGCGGGTAGAGCGCAGCTTGTGGGTGATGTGGATGTCGCTGGTGGCGATGAAGACGTGGAGCTGCTTCTTGCGCGCCGGGTCGAGCGCCGCGGCGGCCACGGTCACGTCGGCGGGGACGCAGCGGGCCAGTGCGGCGATGGCCGGGCTGCCCTTCGCCGCTCCGACTTCGGCCGCGATACGTCGCACGGCCTCCGCCTCGCCGGGGGAGGCGGCCGGGAAGCCGGCCTCGATGACGTCGACGCGCAGCCGCGCCAGCTGCTTCGCGACCGTGACCTTCTCGTCCACCGTCAGGGCGGCGCCGGGCGTCTGCTCCCCGTCGCGCAAGGTCGTGTCGAAGACGCGAATGGTCCGGGTCATTCGGCGCTGCCCTGCGCGCCAGCCGCGGCTGCGGCGGCCGCTTCGGGGGTCGAGCCGGCACGGCCGTCATCGGTCCAGCCATCCGGCGCGCTGCGCGGATTCAGGAAGGCCATGTGGCTGCGCAGCTCGGCCCCGACCTCCTCGATGCGCGATCGAGCGTTCTCGCCACGCATTCTTCGGAACTCGGGCGCGCCATCGGCGCCTTCCGCGATCCAGCGCTTGGCGAACGACCCATCCTGGATCTCGGTCAGGATGCGCTTCATCTCGGCGCGAACGCGCTCGTCCACGATGCGCGGGCCCGACACGTAGTCGCCGTACTCGGCGGTGTCGCTGATGCTGTAGCGCATGTAGGCCAGGCCGCCCTGGTACATCAGGTCGACGATGAGCTTGAGCTCGTGCATCGTCTCGAAGTAGGCCAGTTCCGGCTGATAGCCGGCGTCGACCAGCGTCTCGAAGCCCGCGGTGACCAGTGAGGTCACCCCGCCGCACAGGACCGCCTGCTCACCGAACAGGTCGGTCTCCGTCTCCTCGGCGAAGGTCGTCTCGAGGATGCCCGCCTTCCCGGCGCCGATGGCCGCCGCATAGGCAAGCGTCCGCGCGCGGGCGGTGCCGGTCGCGTCGCGGTGCACGGCGAACAGCGCGGGGACACCCCCGCCGCCCTCGTACAGTCTCCTGACGAGGTGCCCCGGCCCCTTCGGTGCCACCATGCCGACGTCGATCCCGCCCGGCGGGTCGATCGTGCCGAAATGGATGTTGAAGCCGTGGGCGAACATCAGCAGCGCGCCGTCCTGCAGGTTCGGCTCGATCTCGTTGTGATAGACCGATGGCGCCGCCGTGTCCGGCACGAGCACCATGACCACGTTCGCCTCTTTCGTGGCCGATGCCGCATCGGTCACGTTCAGGCCTGCTTCGCGGGCTCGTTCCGCCGAGGTCGAGTCCGGCCGCAGGCCGACGATGACGGTGGCGCCGGATTCGGACAGGTTGCGCGCGTGCGCCTCGCCCTGGCTGCCGTAGCCGATGACGGCCACGGTCTGGCCTTTAAGTGCCGCCCCGTCGATATCGGCGTCGTAGATGAGCTTGGTCATGCCGTGGTCGCTCCGTTCTCGCTGCTTCTGGTTTCGCTGGGGTCCGCCGGATGGGTGGCCATCGCCACGGCACCGGCGCGGACGAGGCTGCGCAGGCCGAGGCCTCGCAGCGCTTCGAGGGCGTCGTTGATTCGATCAGGGGATGCGGTGAGGCGCGCACGCCACACATCGGGGTGTGTTGCGAGGGTCTCTCCGCCGGCGGCGGCCAGGATGGCGTCAAGGGCGTGCTTCTCGACGGACGTGCGTGGCGGTGCGATCTCGACGAGGACGAGCTCGAGCTCGATGCGGGGGACGCCGGTCAGGTCGGTGACCTCGAGCACCTCGAGCAGCCGCTCGAGCTGGGCGAGGACCTGGCGCAGATGCCCGTCGTCGCCGCGGATGGCGATCGTCATGCGCGATTTGCCCGGTTCGTGGGTCGTGCCGACGGTGAGCGACTCGATATTGAAGCTCCGCGCGCGGAGCAGGCCGGACACGCGATTCAGCGTCCCGGGTCGGTCCACCACCAGGGCACTCACGATGTGCCGGCGCTGGACCGCATCGGCCTCGCCAGCGGGAAGGGTCTGACGTTTCGCCGGACTGGTCGCGGTCATTCGGGTGCGCCCTCGACCATGTCGGACAGCCCCTTGCCGGGCAGCATCATGGGATACACGTTCTGCGCCTCGTCGAGCTGGAAATCGATCAACGCGGGACCCGGCGCCTTCCGAGCCTCGGCGATCACGCCGGCGACTTCCTCCGGCCGCGTTGCGCGCCAGGCCGGGATGCCGTATGCCTCGCACAGGCGCACGAGATCGGGCCCGAGCAGCTCGGCGGAGTGGTAATTCTCGTCGTAGATGATCTCCTGCCACTGGCGGATCATCCCGAGCCGATGGTTGTTGAGGACCGCGATGCGCACCGGGATCTGGTCCTGCACCAGCGTAGCGAGCTCCTGCATCGTCATCTGGAAGCCGCCGTCGCCGCAGATCGCCCACGTCTCGCGCTCCGGCGCGCCGAGCGCCGCGCCCATGGCGGCCGGGACGGCGTAGCCCATGGTTCCCAGCCCACCGCTGGACAGATGCCGATACGGATGGCGGAACCCGAAGTAGCGCGCCGCCCACATCTGGTTCTGACCAACGTCGCTGACCAGCGTGGCCTCGTGGTCGGTGGCCTCGCCGATCTGGTCCACGACGTAATCCGCTGATAGCCGGCCTTCGCGCCACGAGCCGGACCCGTGCCACGAGCGAGTCGCGCTCAGCGCTCGCCAGGCGGCCAGCTGCTCCATCCACTCGGTGCGCGGCTCCGATTGTGGGAGGCGGCGCAGCAGGGCCGCCAGGAGGTCGCCCGCATCGGCCACGATGCCAAGGTCGGTGCGCACGTTCTTGCCGATCTCGGAGCGGTCGACGTCGACGTGCACGATCTTCGCGTTTGGTGCGAAGGTGCTGGTCTTGCCCGTGATGCGGTCGTCGTAGCGGCAGCCGATGCCGATGAGCAGGTCGCACTGCTGCAGCGCCTTGTTGGCGTGCATCCAGCCGTGCATCCCGGCATAGCCGGCGCTGAGCCGATGCGTCTCGTCGATGTTGCCGATGCCGAGCAGGGTGTGGGCCACCGGAATCTCGGCGCGCTGTGCGACCTCCAGCAGCAGCTCAACGGCGCCGGCGATCTGCACGCCGTGGCCAGACAGGATGAGGGGCCGTTCGGCTTGCGCGATCATTTCGGCGAGGTCAGCGGCCGCGGGGATGTCACCCCGGACCGGTCGCAGCAGGCCGGGAAGGCGCAGCTCATGGGCTTGCGGATGCGGGACCGATGTCTCGGCCTGGAGCACGTCTTTGGGGAAGTCGAGCAGGACCGGTCCGGGCCGCCCACTTCGTGCGATCTCGAAGGCCTCGGCGATGGCGTACGGAACCTCGTCGGGGTCCATGACCACGGTCGCGTACTTCGTGACCGGCAGCGCGATGCCGACGATATCGGTCTCCTGGAAGGCGTCCTTGCCGAGCAGTGCGCGTGGGACATTGCCGGTGATGGCGACCATCGGGACGCTGTCCATCATGGCGGTCGCCAGGCCGGTGACGAGGTTGATGGCTCCTGGCCCGCTTGTGGCGATGGCGACGCCGACGCCGCCGGTGGCGCGACTGAATCCATCGGCCGCATGCGCGCCGCCCTGCTCGTGTCTGACGAGGATGTGTCGGAGCGGGAATTCACGCAGCACGTCGTAGATGGGCAGGACCGTGCCGCCGGGGTAGCCGAAGATCGTGGTCACGCCCTCGCGCACGAGGCCCTCGCACACGGCACGCGCGCCAATGCGCGGCGCCACCTGCCGGTCGGAGCCTGGGGCGCTGGTCGGGATCTGGAGTGCGGTCATCGGTGCGGATTCCTCGTCATCAAACAAGAATCCCGCCGAGGCTCTTGGCCTGGCGGGATGTGGGGTTGCGCTGTTCGGGTGCCTGTCCGGCTACTCGGTCGAGCGTCCTCCATCCCGCCATCCAAGAAGGATGACGAGCCGAAGAATGCTGATAAGTACGAGCACGCCCAGTACGAGCATGCGCAGCGCGCCGGTCGAATCCCGGCGCACCGTGTGCTCAGCGGCGATCACGCCGCGCTCGATTGCCATGGGTGGACCCTAACAGGGTTGTCAACCCCTTGCAGGTCGCTCGGTGTTGGGGGCCGGCCTCGGCCGCTCCCACCGCCGCCCACGTCCAGTCTTGCATTCAGCGCACGGATGTGCGCCTCGGCGCGTCAGAACCGCCGTATAGTGCGTCCGGCGCATCTGCCCAGATCATCCCGTGCATGAGATGCAAGAACTGGCGGGGAGGACGGCGCGAACTCCACGTTCGTCGCAAATCGGTGCGTTGAGTGCAAGAACACGCAGTCGCGACGCCGTCGGCTGCTCCTCCCCTGCTCGAGACCCGCTTCGACCCGCACGTTGCGCTGCTGTCAGTGGATATATCATTAGCGATATATTCGTTGACAGTATCGGCGGCCCCCCGGACCGCAGGTCACCAGGTGCCAGAACGGTCGAGGTTCGCTCTCAGCCGCGCGCCGGTCGTGACCGCACCTTCAGACGCCGATGACACCAGTGCCGCGTACTTGGCCATCACGCCACCGGTGT
>JBBSLF010000118.1:0-5048 GCA_038255505.1 Candidatus Limnocylindria bacterium | reverse complement strand
TCCTCGAACTCACCGCGGTACTTCGTCCCGGCCACCAATGAGCCGATGTCGAGCGTCAGCACCCGCTTGTCGGTGAGCGTTTCGGGCACGTCACCTGAGACAATCCGATGCGCGAGGCCCTCCGCAATCGCCGTCTTGCCGACACCGGGCTCACCGATCAGCGCCGGATTATTCTTCCGTCGCCGCGACAGGATCTGGATGACGCGCTCGATCTCCTTCTCACGGCCGATGACCGGGTCAAGCGCGCCGGAGCGTGCGGCCTCCGTCAGGTTGATGCCCAGCTGATCGAGCGTCGGCGTCTTGCTCGGCCGCTTCGTCTCCTGCGTCGGTGCCGTGCTGCTCGACTGGCTCAGAACGTGGATCACCTGGTGCCGAACCTTGTCGAGATTCACGCCAAGGCTCTCGAGCACGCCCGCCGCGATCCCCTCGCCCTCGCGCACGAGGCCCAGCAGCAGATGCTCGGTTCCGATGTAGTTCTGCAACAGCCGTCGAGCCAAGTCGATGTCCAGCTCGATCACGCGCTTGGCACGGGGGGTGAGACCGACCTCGCCGACGACCGGCCGATCTCCGCGGCCAATGATGAATTCGACGGCCGTGCGGACCTTGGACAACTCGACGTTCTTGTTCTCGAGCACGCGCGCGGCGACGCCCTCGCCCTCGCGGACGAGGCCGAGGAGCAGATGCTCCGTCCCGATGTAGTTGTGGTTGAAGCGCTGCGCCTCATCCTGGGCAAGGGTCAGGACCTTGCGAGCTCGGTCTGTGAACTTGTCGAATCGATCCATGCTCGGCTTCCGTGTGCGACTGATTACGAGTGTACGGCACCGATGCCGTGCGCCGCGTCTGCGCACGCACTGTATCGGCCGTGTACAGGAGATACGGTGAATGGCACCATTTCGCTCACTTCTCGCCCAGAAAGACCCGATCGAAGCGCGGGAATCCTGCGTCGACCCCGATCAGCTCGCTGATTGTGCCTAATGCCCGTGTGGACGGCATATGGCGCCACGGCGACCCGCGTTGGGTCATGCGCCGCGCCGGCGAGCATTAGGCGGCAGATGGAGACCAGCTCATGGCTCGGTCACGCTCAGAAGCGGCGGCTGACAACGCGCTCTCGCGCCTAATGCCCGCCACGACAGCTTTCGACCCGACGGGAGCCGACCCGCACCCCTGCCCCATTAACCTTGGGACTTGACCTCGACATCTTCCTCCGCCGGTGGCTCAGTGGCCTCCGGCTCCGATTCCGCGGCGGGCGCGGTATCGTCAGTCGGGGCTGACGGCTCGTCCGCCTCCGCGGCGGCTTCCGGCTCAGCCACCTCCGGCTCCGCGTCCGTGGCGGTCGAGGGCTCCGCGGCGGCCTCCGGCTCAGCCACCTCTGGCTCAGCCTCCGTGGCGGTCGCGGACTCGTCGTCGGCTTCCGGCTCGTCGGCGGCGGGTGCCGCATCTGCCTCATCCTGGTTGCGGAACTGCTCCAGCAGGCCTGACGACGCAAACGCGGCAGCCATGGTGCTGTCGATTCCACCTTCGGGCTCAGCCGTCGCGTCCTCGGGACGATACTCGGACCGGTTCTGACGCGGTCCGCGCTCGCGACGCGGTCGCTCCTCGCGCGGGGCTGGAGCCGGGCGATCCTCGGCCTGCTTCAGGCTGAGGCCCAGGCGATGGCGCTCCGAGTCAAGGCTGATGATCCGCAGCTTGATCTCCTGTCCTTCCTGAACGACATCGCCAGGGTGGGCGACGCGCTGGTGGGACAGCTCGCTGATGTGGATCAGGCCCTCGAGGCCTTCCTCGACGCGAACGAATGCGCCGAAGTTGACCAGCTTTGTCACGGTTCCGTCGATGACGTCGCCGATCTTGTACTTGGCCACGGACTCCTGCCAGGGATCGGCCTGGAGGCGCCGGATCGACAGGCTGATCCGGCCACGCTCGTGATTGATGTCGATGACCTCGGCTTCGACTTCGTCACCGATATCGTGCGCGGCTTCCGGGTTGTTGACCTTGTTCCACGACAGCTCGCTCTTGTGGACGAGGCCGTCGATACCGCCCAGGTCGACGAAGATGCCGAAGGGCGCGATGCTGCGCACGACGCCGGTGACCTTCTGACCCGTCTCGAGGCTGCTGAAGAGCTCGTCGCGCTTCTCGCGTCGCTCCTCGTACAGGGCCACCTTCTCCGACAGGATGAGGCGGTTCGCCTTGCGGTTGACCTCGAGGATCTTCAAGCGCAGCGTGCGCCCGACGAACGGCTGTAGCTTCTCCGCGATCTCCTGCGCGGCGTCGCGTGGCTGCTCGTCGCGCGGACGTCGGGGGAAGTCGACGATCTGGCTGATCGGCACGAAGCCGCGGACACCGAGATCGACGATGAGACCGCCCTTATTGTGATCAATGACGCGGGCTTCGACGATCTCGCCGGCGTCAAAGCGCTCCTGCATCGAGCGCCACTTGCGCTCCAGACCGGCTCGTCGCAGGGAGAGAACGGCATGGCCCTCCGGTGACTCCGGCTGAAGCACGTACACGAGCACCTCGTGTCCGACCTCGACGTCCGGCCGGCTCTCATCGTCGTCGCGCGGGCCGCGGCGGTTCATGAGCTCGCGGTTGCTGACGACACCCTCACTCTTGCCACCGAAGTCGACAAGGATCTCGTCCGGGTCGATCCGGACCACGATTCCCTCGACCACATCACCATGCTTCAGGCTCTTCACCTCGTTGTCGGGGTGATCGAGCAGCTCCGCCATGGTCATCGGCTCAGCGCGGACATCATCCTCAGGTGCAGCCTCAGCCTCGGGCGCAGCAGCCTCAGGTGCCGGCGCGCTCTCCTCGGCGACAACGGGGACCGGCTGGTCGGCGACCGCCTCGACGGCATCATCCGTATCGGCCGAGTCGCGAGCTGCGAGCTCGCTGGCGATGTCATCCGGCACAGCCTCGGCCGTTGGGCCTTCGGATGCGTCGGATGCCTCAGTCGGATCGGTCTCAGCGGCGTTCGCCTCAGTCGGCTCGTCAGACGATGCGTCTGCTCCCTGAGTGATCGAGCCCTCCGGCTGTGCTTCTGAAGTCACGGCCTCCGGCGTTTCGGCCGCAGCGGGCTCTTCAGCCACCGCGGTCTCTGGCTCCGGATCCCTGATGGCGCTCGGCGTCGCCTGATTGGTGTCGTCGGTCAAGTGTTCAATACGCTCCTGTCGATAAAGTCCGCGGCAACAAATAACGCCCTCCACGCAGAGGGCGTCCACTACCGATCGTCGCTGTCAGGTGCTGCCTGCTGTCTCGAAAACGGACGACTCGGTGCTCCTTCTTGCCAACCGACGGAAATCGACGCGCTCGCGCGCGAATATGGGGTTGTCTGTCACACGGCCGCGGCAGCATACCATACGGTCAAGTGATCACCAAGGTTCATCCCCATGCCTGAGCTGCCCGACCTGGCGGCGGTTGCTGCCGAGCTGACGCGACGTGTCGGTGGCCGGAGGGTCATTGCGGCCACAGCGCCGACACCGATTCTGGTTCGGGCGACGCCCGATGACCTTGGTGCCCTGCACGGCATCAGCATTGCCGGCGCGGAACGGCGCGGCAAGTTTCTCCTGCTGCCCCTGGAACGTGCCGGGAAGCGCGAACGGATGCTTGCCGTGAACCCGATGCTCGCCGGTCGTTTCTGGATCACCGGCAGCGCGGAACGCGTCCGCGCGCGGACGGGCCTGCGCCTTCAGCTCGAGGGCGACGAGGACCTACGCTATGTCGATCGCGAGATGCTCGGCAAGCTGTACCTGCTTGACCCGGACCGCCTGGATGACATCCCCGGTTGGAGCGAGATGGGGCCCGATGCCGACGCGCACGACCTGACGCTCGACGTCTTCCGTCAGCGCATCCGACGGCATCCGGGCGAGCTGAAGCCGCTGCTTCGAAACAGCAAATTCGTGGCCGGCATCGGCAATGCGTACAGCGACGAGATCCTGTGGACCGCAGGGCTTGCGCCGTTTCGACGGCGGAGCACACTCAACAGCGACGACATCGATCGTCTCTACCACGCCATGCGCAATGTTCTGGCCGATGCGTCCGAGCAGCTTCACGTCCTCGTCCCTCCGGATATTCAGACCCAGCACCGCGAGATACTCCAGGTTCATCTGCGCGGCGGGGAGCCCTGTCCGCGCTGCGGACGAGAGCTTCGTCAGATCGGCGGACGTGAGGCGACGACCTTTTGTCGTACATGCCAGCCTCCGATGTGAGCCGCCTCAGGGGATGACGAGAACCTGCCCGAGGTTGATCTGGTCCGGGTCGTCGATCCCATTGACTGACTGAAGCTCTTCGACCGTCGTGCCGAACTGCTGCGCGATCAGGGCCAGGGTGTCGCCCTCGGCCACGACATACGTCTGCTGCGGTACGGGCGTCGGTACGGGCGTGGGTGCGAGAGTCGGTGTAGGCGTTGCCGCTGGCGTCGGCTCCACGGTCGGGGTATCCAGCGGCGGTGCCGAAGTCGCGGTCGGGATCGGGATCGGGCTCGGCGTCGCCGTATCCAATGCGATTGGGGAGGCCGCAACCGATGGGCTCGCAACCAGCGCAGGATCGACCTCTCCGTCGAATAGAGCGGAAACCAGAGAGATGCCACCGACTCCGACTCCTGCGACGAGCGCGGCGCCCGCGAGTGCGAACAGCGGACCGCGCCGCGCCCGCCGCGCCCGGCCGGCCACCCCACGCCAAGCCGGCTCCGGGGCCAGGAGGAGTCGAGTCGATACGAGGCCGTCGGTCAGAGGCGCTCGACCGGGTGTACCCCCGCCGCGCCGCGCGACATACGCGGTGAACAGCTCGCAGCGCTGATGCGCGGGCGTCAGGCACAGTTGCACCTGTTGGGAGCGCGCAAGAGGACCTGGCGGCTCGACGGCGTGGCATCGATGCGCTCCATCGGGGCCGTCAATCGTCGCATGACGATCCCCGGCCAGGGCGATGAGGGGGCAGGCGCGATCCACGTCGTCGAGGATACCAACAGCCCCGCCGGTTCGACCGACGGGGCTGACGCTACGCACATACGTAGAAATGAAATGTCCCGGAAATGAAATATCCCGGCGACGACCTAT
>JBBSLF010000117.1:0-5120 GCA_038255505.1 Candidatus Limnocylindria bacterium | reverse complement strand
CCGTGTGCCGGACGCTCCGCGCGATACGCGCGAGTCCGGAGGAGGAACGCGGCGTGGCCCGCCGACTCCGGCTGGGAACCCGGGCCGGCGGAGCAGGGCACGCTTCCCACGCCGCGTTCCTCACATGCACCATCTTGCACATCACCGATTACCAGCCGCTTACTGGAGAATTGCCCGCTCGGTCAGCCTTCGGCGAGCAGCTCTTCGAGGCGGTCCCAGGTCTCGATCGCACCCTTGGTCATGCCCGTGGCCAACGCGGCTTCGATGATCTCAGCCGATCCCAGGTGCGACACGGCCCGCATCAGCGTCTGCCCGCCGAGATCCTCGAGCGTCAACGTCTCCGGCCCTCCCTGCGGGCCAACGCCTTCAACGTCGAACATGAACGTCCACTTGATGCGCTCGGGTGGCACGATCTCGAGATACTCGCCATAGAAGGCGACGTCGTCGCGGTCGGGCGTGCTGCTGACATAGCGCCACTTCCCGCCCGGCCGGAGGTCCATCTCGGCGACGGTAGTCGTGGAGCCAAACGGGCCCCACCAGCGCGGAATGAGATCCGGATCGGTATGCGCCTTCCACACCAGATCGCGCGGTGCGTCGAAGGTGCGCTCGTAGATGAGGTCGCCAGCCTCCGAGAAGATCGTCGTGCTCTCGGTGCTGCCTCGGTCAATCCTCGTCGCGGTCATCGTTCGGTCCTTTCGGTTTCGTCGTGTCCTGATAGTCGCGGAGGAAGGCGTCGAGCCGTTCAAGGCGCTCCTCCCAATGCGGGCGGTACTGGCCAACCCATTCGGCAACCTCCCGTAATGGCATTGCCCGCAGCCGCCGCGGACGCCACTGCGCCCGGCGGCCCCGCTCGATCAGCCCTGCCCGCTCGAGCACCCGGAGATGCTTGGAGATGGCGGGCTGGCTGATGGCAAACGGCTCGGACAGGTCCTTGACCGATGCCTCCCCCGAGGCGAGGCGGGACAGAATCGCCCGCCGCGTCGGATCGGCAAGGGCAGCGAATGTCGCGCTGAGGTGATCGGGCTGAAGCATGAGTACCATCCAGTTATATAACCTTACGGTACTGTACAAGGTGAGATCCATCCCTGTCAAGCCACGCGCGCTATCCTCGACAGACCGATGAAGCTCCACCTCGTTGATGCCACCTTCGAGCTGTTCCGCGCGTTCTATTCGCGCCCGGCACGCCATGCCCCGGACGGCCGCCCGGTGAACGCCGTCCAGGGACTCATCGACTCGATGCTCTCCCTGCTCCGGGAGGGCGACGTCACGCACATCGGCGCCGCGACCGACCACGTCATCGAGTCCTGGCGCAACGACCTGTATCCCGGTTACAAATCGAGCGCCGGCGTGGATCCCGACCTCTTGGCCCAATTCGCCGATGCCGAGCGCGGGCTCGAGGCGCTTGGGATGCCGGTCTGGCGCATGGTCGAGGACGAGGCGGATGACGCCATCGCCGCCGCCGTTGCTCGTTTTGGCGCCGATGACCGCATCGAACAGATCGTGATCTGTTCGGTCGACAAGGATCTCGGCCAGCTGGTCGACGGGGACCGAATCGTGCTGCGCGATCGAATGCGGCGCGTGACCTACGACGAGGCCGGCATCGAGGCCAAGTTCGGCATCGGCCCAGAGAGCATTCCGGATTACCTGGCACTCGTCGGCGACAGCAGCGATGGATTCCCGGGGCTGCCCGGCTGGGGAGCCAAGAGTGCCGCCACGGTACTCGCGCGCTGGAAGCACCTCGAGGACATCCCGGCGTCAGCCCTGGACTGGGAAGTCCCGCTGCGCAATGCCTCGAGGCTGGCAGCAACGCTGGACCAGCAACGGGCCGATGCCGTCCTGTTCCGCCGCCTGGCCGTACTGAACCGCGACGCCCGGATCGAGGACGTCACCTTGTCCCTGGACGACCTCGAATGGCATGGCGTGCCGCGCACTCGATTCACGGCCCTCTGCGACGAGCTCGGCTTCGACACCGTCCGCGAGCGCGTCCATCGCTGGGCAGCCTGAACGGATCGACTCTTGTCATATGGCACCACCAGTGCCGTTCGGCGGATTCGGCCCCTGAGATTCCGTCGGATGACAACTGTATGGTGCCATCCGGGCGCGGGGTCCGCCGTTTTCGGCCCTTGCAGGGTTTTGAACGTGGCTAACAGCACCAAAAATGCCATCTGACGAAACCTAGCGGCCAGCGGAAGCGACGCGAACCGGCACGGAACTGGTACTTTCGGTGGGGTGCGGTGCGGTCAGCGAGTGGATACGGTGTCGCCTCCATGCACCACCGACGCAGCGTGGCGAGCGTGCTCGCCGCGATTCTTACCGCCGCCGCCCTGTCACCGATGACCTTGGCGTCGCCCGTATCGGCCGCTGGGGAGTGCGGGTCGTATGCGTCCGAAACCGTCGCCCCGACGACGATCCGGGTCTACCGCACGGCCACCGGCGCCGTCGAGGTGGTGGACTTCCGTGCGTACGTGAAGAACGTCCTGTCGCGTGAATGGATCAGTTCGTGGACGACCGAGTCGCTGCGCTCCGGGGCTCTGGCGGTGAAAAACTACGCGTGGTACCAGGTCATCCATTGGCGCGGATACGAGAACGCCGCCGGCGCCTGCTTCGACGTCTTCGACTCCACGCGCGACCAGCACTACGATCCGAGCCGCCCGACGTACGCGAGCATGGCCGCTGCCGTGGACGCAACCTGGAACACGCTGGCCCACAAGAACGGACGCATCTTCGCGACGTACTACAACGCCGGCCAGGCAAACGAGTCCTGCGGCGCCCGAGCCAACGGCTGGCAGATGTTCCAATGGGGCACGCAGGCCTGCGGGCTGGACGGCAAGAGCGCTGCCCAGATCATGGGCATCTACTACCCCGGCGTGACGGTCAGCGCAGCACCGCCGGCCAGCACGCCGCCGCCGACTCCCACCCCGACGCCGAGACCGACCCCGGTGCCCACTCCGGCTCCAACCCCAACGCCGAGCGTGCCCGGCGCCTCGACCAACCCGACGCCCACGGCCGCGCCGACACCGACGCCTCCGACGCCCACGCCGGCCGCGACGCCGACGCCGATGCCGATGCCGATGCCGGCGGCTTCCCCCTCATCCGAGTTGCCCGGTGGCGGGCAGGTCGGGCTTGCCGCTCCGCCGCCACCGCCGGCGCCAGATCCCGAGCCGATCGTCTTCACCGTCGCCGAAGCAGACGAAATCGTCGCAATCGCCGCAGACGTTCCTGACCGGACAACGCCGAGCGTCATTCGCGCAGACCTCGCGCGCCTGCTCGCATTCGAAGGCGATGCGGCTCAGTTCTCTTGGCCGCTCGAGCGCACCGTCGATGCCACCCCTGGTCCCTCACCCCGCTGGATCACCTTCAGCATCATGCTGAAGCGCCTACTCGCGAGCCTCGGCGACCGACTCCTGGGTGACGCCGGTGATTCGGACGATCAGCTCGGCAGCGGCGACGTCCTGGATCGCGAGGCCGACCGACTTGAAGACGGTGATCGCCCGCGGATCGCGCGTCTCGGCCCAACCGGCGTCGAACGTCCCGATCTCGAGCAGGTCGGATTCCGACACTAGGCCGCGTTCGACGGCCGCGACGACATCGCCCGCCTCCGCCATCGCGGCTTCCCGCGCATCGACCGCCACAATCGAGGCGCGCTCGAACAGCTCCGGCGGAAGCTCCACCATGCCGAGCCGAAATGCGCCGATCCCGTTGACGTGCGTCCCGGGCCGAATCCAATCGGCATCGAACACCGGTTCGACCGAGGTTGTCGCGCAGCACAGCACGTCCGCTTCGCGCACGCCGGCCTCCGCGCTCTCGACGGCGATCGTCTCGACCCCCGTGGCGTCCTCCATCCGCCCGGCGAATCGCTCTCGCCGCTGAGAATCGGGCGAATAGACGAACACGCGGCGAATACTCCTGGCCGCCAGGACGGCGCGAATCTGCCACTCCGCCTGGCCGCCAGCACCGATGACGCCCAGCGTCGACGCATCGGTCCGAGCAAGCAGTCGCGTGGCGACCCCGGAAGCAGCACCGGTGCGCATGGCGGTCACCATGGCGCCGTCGAGCAGCGCCAGCGGCTGACCCGTGACCGCGTCGAACCAGGCGACGAGGGCGTGGATCGTCGGCAGACCTCGATCAGCGTTGCCGGGCATGATCGTCACGAGCTTCACGCTGGCCCCCTCCCCGCCCGCTCGAACGCCCGGCATGAGCAGCAGGCTGCCGTCCCCGAGCCCGACATGAGATCGCAATGGCGACCGATCGCGTCCGGCCGCAACGTCGCGGTACGCAGTATCAATTGCGTCCAGCAATTCGCCGATCGGCGTTGCGGCGCGGATCGCATCGGCGTCGAGGAAGGGAATCGGGCTCGTCATCGGTCCAGTCTGATCCTACTTCTGACGGCCGGTGAGGACCGGTCGCGAGAAGGCGGCTCTTGCGAGACCGGCGAGGACCATCGGAGCAGGCTAACGTAGGGGGAGCAGCGCATCGGCGCATGCATGATGCCATGCGGTGCACGTCGGACTCGGCACACCGCTTGCGGATGAAGGGCGCAAGGAGGACTCATGATCGACAACGTTCGCGACGACCTGGCCGAACGGGCCGATACGGCCCGCAGCGAGTTCGGCGACCTGCTGTGGCTCATCCGTGCCGCCGTGTTTGGTGCCGTGGCGGGTGCCGTCTATACCGAGCTGCGGAAGTCTCCGGAGAATCGGACCTGGCACGGCAAACTGCTCGGATTCGTCCCGTACGACTTCCGCGTGCCGTCCATCGAGCAACTGCGCTCCGCCTACTGGAACCCGGCGTCCCCCAAGCTGTTCACCGACAAGCCCCTCGGCGTCGGCTGGTCAGTCAACATCCCGACCGTCCTGCGCCGGCTCGGACTCCACACGAGCTTTACCAAGGGCCGCTGACCGGCGATGGGTCGCCATCCCTTGGACTTTTCCTTGGCTTTCTGTCACCTGGCACTGGTGGTGCCGTAAGCCATCTTCGCGCGGAGTCTGCGGGCGGATACGGCACGCTCGGGGGCGCAATCACCGCCCAGATGACACCGCGAACGTGACATCTGACTGCACCGATGTCGCTGAGTCTGCGTGGGTTAGGATCGGGCGAGCATGAACTGGTTTCCGATCCTT
>JBBSLF010000116.1:0-5137 GCA_038255505.1 Candidatus Limnocylindria bacterium | reverse complement strand
GGCTCGAAGAGCAAACAGGCGCCGATGCCGGCTACGGCGCCGCGCCGCCGCTTCCGGGTCGGGCGGATCGCGCCGGGAGCTGGTTGCGCGATCTGGCCGAGGGAGGGCGGTCGGTCGTGGTGGCCACCGACCAGGCCAGCCGCGTCGGCGAGCTGCTCGAGGAGGCCGGCCGGCCGACGGCGCCGCTCTCCGAGCTCCGCCAGCTGCCGCAACCGGGTGGCATCGGTCTCGTGCATGGATCGCTCTCCGCGGGCTTTGTTCATGGGCCGAGTGGCCTGCTGGTGCTGACCGATCGTGAGCTGTTCGGCGCGACTCGCGTCCGCAGGTTGACGAGCGCCAAGCGCGTCGTGACACGCGACCTGATCAGCAAGCTCCAGCCGGGTGATCACATCGTGCATGTCGACCACGGCATCGCCCGCTACGTCGGCATGACGCAGCGCACGTTCGGGACTGACGTCAAGGAATACCTCCAGCTGGATTTCGCCGGCACGGACAAGATCTTTCTCCCAGCCGATCAGATCGGGCGCGTCACCCGCTACTCCGGTGGCCCCGCACCGACGCTCTCGAAGCTCGGGGGAACCGAATGGGAGCGCACGAAGGCTCGCGTTAAGCGAGCCGTGGGCGATCTCGCCCGCGAGCTGATCGAGATCTATGCCGCGCGCGAATCCGCCCCCGGTTTCGCGTTCAGCGCCGATACGACCTGGCAGCGTGAGCTCGAGGAGAGCTTCCCGTACACGGAGACTCCGGACCAGGCGCGCAGCATCGAGGAGGTCAAGGCCGACATGCTGAAGCGGCGGCCGATGGACCGGCTCGTCGTTGGCGACGTTGGATATGGCAAGACCGAGGTCGCGCTGCGCGCCGCCTTCAAGGCGATCCAGGACGGTAAACAGGTTGCGGTGCTGGTACCCACGACGGTGCTGGCGCAGCAGCATCTCCTCACGTTCGAGCGCCGGTTGGGCGCCTTCCCGATTCGGGTTGCCATGTTGAGCCGCTTCGTCTCGAAGAAGGAGCAGGACCGCATCGTGGACGATGTCGCCGATGGCGCCGTCGACATTCTCATCGGGACGCATCGGATTCTCAGCAACGACATCCGGTTCGCCGATCTGGGCCTGCTGGTGGTGGACGAGGAGCAGCGTTTCGGGGTGGGGCACAAAGAGCGCATCAAGGGCATGCGGCGGGAGGTGGACGTGCTCACCCTTTCGGCCACACCCATCCCGCGCACGCTGCATCTATCCCTGGTGGGTATCCGTGACCTGAGTGTGATCGAAACGCCACCCGAGGCCAGGCTGCCGATCCAGACACGGATCGCGGAGGACGACGACGGCCTGGTGCGCGACGCGATCAGTCGCGAGCTGGATCGTGGCGGCCAGGTCTTCTATGTCCACAACCGGGTCGAGACAATCGAGTCGGCGTCGGAGCGGGTCCGGCGGCTCGTCCCGGCGGCGCGCGTCGCCATCGGCCATGGCCAGATGGCGGAGGGCATGCTCGAGCGAGTCATGCTCGACTTCAGTGACGGGCGTTTTGACGTGCTCGTATGCACCACCATCATCGAGTCTGGCCTGGACATTCCGAACGCGAACACGATCATCATCGTGCGCGCGGACACGTTCGGCCTGGCGCAGCTCTACCAGCTGCGCGGACGGGTGGGCCGATCCGACCGTCGCGCGCACGCCTACCTGCTGCATCGGCGCGGGATGCCGCTCACGCCGATCGCTCGCAAGCGCCTCCACGCCATCTTCAGCGCCTCAGACCTTGGGGCCGGCTACCAGATTGCGCTGTCGGATCTCGAGATTCGCGGCGCGGGAAACATTCTGGGTGGCGAGCAGCATGGATTCATGGCGGCCGTGGGGTTCGAGATGTACACCCGCCTATTGGCGGAGGCGGTCGATCTGCTGCGGGGCCGGCACCCGTTGCCCGAGCCGGCGCCGGTGCGGCTCGATCTCCCGGGGTCCGCCTACCTGCCGGATGACTACATCGAGGACTCCGGCGCCAAGCTGGAGGCGTACCGTCGTTTCGCGCGCATTCGCACAGAAGCCGATGCCGACGCGCTGCGCGGCGACCTGCGCGACCGGTTCGGTCCCATTCCCGAGCCGGTTGAGGGCCTCTTCACCGCGGTGCGCGTGCGGCTGGTCGCCGAAGCCGCCGGCGTGCCCGATGTGCGAGCCGAGGAGCGCCAGGTGACCCTGAAGTGGACACGGCTGCCGGATCGACGCGAGGTGACGCTCGCGCTCCAGGTCGCCGGATTCCGGCCGGACAGCGGCTCGAACCAGGTCCGCATCGCGGTCGCACCTGGCCGAGATCCGATCGACGTTGCGCTGCGAGCTCTGGCGGCCCTCACCCCGACGTTGAGCTCTTCGCCGGCCTAGGGTGGTTTCTGGACGGATGTGGCGCCACGGCGACCCGCGTTGGGTCATACGCCGTGCCGGTGGGCATTGTCCGGCAGGTGGAGGTCAGATCGTGCTCGGTCGCGCTCAGAGCCGGCAGTTCGTGGCACGCTTTCGCGTCTATTGCCTGCCACGACGGCATATAACCCAACGCGAACCGACTGCACCAACCCGGCTCCACACCGTGGATGGCGCAATGAGCTCGCGACGTATACTGGGTGCAACCCTTCGACCCGGAACGGGCGCACCCGTCCGGCGCCGATCTTCGACCGCAGTCGCGTGACCGAGCGCGGCGACGAAAGGAGGCGACCGTGACGTCCCACATTGATCCCACGACCGCACGAGACACGCTGCTTGTCGGTGACCGTTCCTACGCCTATTACCGGCTTGACGCGGCCGGCGCGTCTGACCTCGAACACCTGCCGTACACGGTGAAGGTGCTGCTCGAGAACATGCTGCGCGGCGCGGCCACCCAGCCGGACCTCGTGACGGCGAACGACGTTCGCGCGCTCGCCACCTGGGACCCGACGCAACCCGCCGAGGCCGAGCTGCCGTTCATGCCGGCGCGCGTCATCCTCCAGGACTTCACCGGGGTGCCATGCGTCGTGGACCTGGCTGCCATGCGCGACGCCGTTGCCGAGATGGGCGGAGATCCTTCGAAGATCAATCCGCTGGTGCCCGCCGACCTGGTGATCGACCACAGTGTGCAGGTTGACCAGTTCGGGACCGATGCGGCTTTCCTCATCAATGTCGACCGCGAGTATGAGCGCAACGGCGAGCGCTACGCGCTTCTGCGATGGGCACAGCAGGCATTTGCCGACTTCCGCGTCGTGCCGCCCGGGACGGGGATCGTGCACCAGGTCAACCTCGAATTCCTCGCCGATGTCGTTGCCGAGCGCGACGGCGTGCTCATGCCCGACACGCTGGTCGGCACCGATTCGCACACCACCATGATCAACGGCCTCGGCGTCGTCGGATGGGGCGTCGGCGGCATCGAGGCCGAGGCCGCGCTGCTGGGCCAGCCTCTCTATCAGCCGATGCCGATCGTGGTCGGCTTCCGCCTCGACGGTGAGATGCCGTCGGGCGCCACCGCCACGGACCTCGTCCTGTACGTGACCGAGATGCTGCGTGCCCATGGCGTGGTCGGGAAGTTCGTCGAGTTCTACGGCCCCGGCCTCTCGCGGCTGGGCCTCGCGGATCGGGCGACGATCTCCAATATGTCGCCAGAATTCGGCGCGACAGCCACGCTGTTCCCGGTCGATGACGAGACGCTTCGCTATCTGCGCATGACGGGTCGTCCGGACGAGGTGATCGAGCGGGTCGAGGCCTACGCGAAGGCCCAGGGCCTGTTCCGGACCGATGCCTCGCCAGAGCCGAGCTTCAGCGAGTCACTGAGCCTGGACCTGTCGACGGTGGTTCCGTCGCTGGCGGGGCCAAAGCGACCGCAGGACCGCGTCGCGCTATCCGACATGCGCACCAGCTTCCAGGCCGCCTTTCCGAATGGGCTGCATACCCATAAAGACGGCACGGTGCATGAGCATTCGGCTTCCGGCGCCGATGAGACGCGGGGCACAGTCGACGAGGCCAGCGACGAGTCCTTCCCGGCCTCCGATCCACCGTCGTACACGCGTGACCCCGAAGCATCGGAGAACGCCGAGTCCGCACCGCCTCGCCACGATCCCGAGCCGGTGCCGGCGGGTGCGCACTACAAGGCGGCCGAGGTCCGTCTCGACGGGCAACTCCACAAGATCCGGACCGGGTCAGTCGTGATTGCCGCCATCACGTCGTGCACGAACACCAGCAACCCGACCGTCATGGTCGCCGCCGGCTTGCTGGCCCGCAACGCGGTCGCGCGGGGGCTGACGACGAAGCCGTGGGTGAAGACCTCGCTCGCACCGGGGTCGCGGGCCGTCACGGACTATCTCGAGGCCGCCGGCCTCATGGATTCGCTGGAGGCACTGCGCTTCCACCTTGTCGGCTACGGCTGCACAACCTGCATCGGGAACTCCGGCCCGTTGGTCGAGCCCGTGGCGGAGGCGATCGAGGCCAACGACATTGCCGCTGTGGCGGTGCTATCGGGCAATCGTAATTTTGAGGGCCGCATCCATCCGTTGGCACGCGCCAGCTATCTCGCCTCGCCGCCACTCGTGGTGGCATTCGCCCTCGCGGGGAGGGTGGATATCGACCTGACCACCGAGCCCATCGGCTCCGATACCGATGGCAACCCGGTCATGCTCGCCGATATCTGGCCGTCATCCGATGAGATTGCCAGCGTGGTGCTCGAGGCGGTCAGCGGGGACGTGTTCAAGCGCAGCTATGCATCGGTCTTTGACGGTGATGACCGATGGCGCTCGCTGCCCGTCCCGGCCGGTGATCGCTATGCGTGGGATGTGGAGTCGACCTATGTGGCCAAGCCGCCGTTCTTCGAGGACCTCGGCGCGGCGCCGGCCGATCCGACCGACATCGTCGGTGCCAGGGCGCTGGCCGTACTTGGTGACAGCGTGACGACGGACCACATCTCGCCTGCAGGCTCGATCGCCCGCACGTCGCCGGCGGGGGAGTGGCTTGTTGCGCATGGCGTTCAGCCGCGCGATTTCAACTCCTACGGATCGCGGCGCGGCCATCACGAGGTGATGATGCGTGGCACCTTCGCCAATATCCGGCTGCATAACCTGCTCACGCCTGACGCCGAGGGCAATGTCACCGAGCACCTGCCGACGGGTGAGCGGATGAGCATCTTCGATGCCGCCTCG
>JBBSLF010000115.1:0-5145 GCA_038255505.1 Candidatus Limnocylindria bacterium | reverse complement strand
TCTTGCCGACGCCGGGGGGCGCGATGATCACGATGCGATCAGCATCGGATCGGCCCACGGCCTCGTGCAGCATCTGAAGCTCGACATCGCGGCCGAGCATCGGCGCCTTCAATGCCCCCAGCGCTTCCTCGCGCGAAGGCTGCGAGCGAGCACCTCGCGCCTCCCACGCGCGAGCGGGCTTGGCCTTGCCCTTGAGCTCGACCGTCCCGATCGGCTCGGTCTCGATGGCTTCGGCCACCGTCAGCGCCGTCAGCTCTCCCATCAGCACGGCCCCCGGTCGTGCAGCGGCCTGGAGGCGGGCCGCGGTATTGACGGTGTCGCCGGTCACGCGTCCGGCATCCGGACCTTCGGTGGCATGCACGACTTCGCCGGTATTGACGCCGACCCGCAACTGGAGCGTCTGCGGGGCCATCCCCAATCGAGCCTCGAGCTGCTCTAACGCGCCGATCAACGCCAGCCCCGCACGCACCGCGCGCTCCGCGTCGTCATCGCGTGCCCGAGGCGCGCCAAAGACCGCCATGGCTGCATCGCCGATGAACTTCTCGAGCACCCCGCCGTAGCGCTGCACCGTCTCGCGAGTCGCAGCGAAATAGGCGTCCTGCACCGTGGCCACGTCCTCGGCGTCAAGCCGCTCCGACAATGGCGTGAAGCCGACGAGGTCGGCAAACAGCACGCTGACGATTCGTCGTTCGACCGGGGCAGCCTCGACCTGGTGCTCGGGCACGGTCATGGGGGAAGCGTAGCGAGGGAACGCAACTCCGATGCGGCCGCTTGGCACGGACGAGCGGTTGCACCCGATGAGACTAAAGTCGAAGGAGCGCGAGCTCACACATCGTGGGTTGCACCCGATGACACACGGGACGGTGGAGCGGAGGCTCGTTCGGCTTTAGTCGCGTCGGGTGCAACACAAACGATGGCGGCAGAGGAGTTGAGGCCGTGGGGCGGGACCGGCGACGACGGTATCGCGAACGGACGGACGTGTGATAGCGTGCGAACCCAAATGTTAAGGGCACGATAAACGTAGCCCACCGACATCATGAGGAGGCTCCGATATGGTCCGACGTTTCGGTGCGGTGGGAATCGTCCTCTCGCTCATCTTCATCCTTGCCGCCTGTGGCGAAAACGCTGGCGACTCGCCTGGGGCATCAGAAGCCCCGGACGGAAGTGCCGATGCCAGCGAGGGTTCGACCGGCGGCGATCTCGAAGACACGCTCACCGTCCTGTGCACGCCGCAGGAGGACTGGTGCCAGGTGATGGTCGCCGCCTTCCAAGAGGAGACCGGTATCGAGACGAGCTACATCCGCCTGTCATCGGGTGAGGCGCTGGCACGCCTGCGCGCCTCGGCCGATGCGCCCGAGTTCAGCGTCTGGTGGGGCGGACCGGCCGATGGCTTCGTGGCCGCCAACGAGGAGGAGCTGATCGAGGCCTACGACTCACCCAACGCAGAGGCCATCGCTGCCGAGCAGAAGAGCGACGAGGCTGGCGTGTGGACCGGCGTGTACGTCGGGGCGCTCGGGTTCTGCTCGAACACCGCCCGGCTCGAGGATCTCGGCGTGGACGTTCCCACCTCGTGGGAGGCCCTGACCGATCCGGCCCTCCAGGGCGAAGTGGCCATGGCTCACCCGGCCAGCTCCGGCACCGCCTACACCGCCTTCTACACGCAGGTCATGCGCCTGGGCGGCGAGGACGAGGCAATGGAGTACATGCAGGAGCTGCACCCGAATATCCTCCAGTACACGAGCTCGGGCGCGGCCCCGGCCGAGATGGCGGGTCGTGGCGAAGTCGCCGTGTCGGTCGTCTTCAGCCATGACTGCGTCCGCAACATCGACGCCGGTTTCAGCGATCTCGAGGTCAGCTTCCCCGATGAGGGCACCGGCTACGAGATCGGAGGCGTGGCCCTGATCGCCAACGCCCCGGAGCCCAACGCGGCGAAGGCGTGGATCGACTGGTCGCTGACGGCCGAGGTCCAGGAGCTGGGTGCGGCCGAAGCGGCATCATTCCAGCTGTCGACCCATCCGGACGCGGCGGTCGACGAGCGATCGGTCAACCTCGAGGAGGTCGAGCTCATCGAGTACGACTTCCAGGCGGCGGGCGAGGCGCGGGACGCCCTGACCGCTCGCTTCGAGGACGAGGTGGCGACGGCTCCGGTCGACTAGGCGCGCGTCGTTGGAACATGCACGTGGGGCCGGCACGATGCCGGCCCCACACCCCTGACCCGTGACCGTGGAGCCGGTCGAACAGGTTGCGGCTGCCCGCCGGCGGCGCAAGGCGACCGACCCGGCGCTGATGGTGGCGCTCGCGCTGAGCGTCGCCTTCGTGCTGATCGCCATCGTGTGGCCGATCGTCTCGATGGTCGGCACCAGCCTGACCCCCGAAGCCTTCCCGATCTTTCAGCGCTACCTGACACCGCCGCAGGGCCAGATCCTGATCAACACGGTGATCATGGGTGTCTCGGTCGCCACGGTCGGGTCGGCAATCGGCTTCCTCTTCGCCTACGTACAGGTCCGCATCCCGCTCCCGCGGATGCTCAAACGCTTCATGCACCTGATGGCCCTGCTCCCGATCGTGAGCCCGCCGTTCGCGCTTGCCCTGGCCGCGATCATCCTGTTCGGCCGATCCGGCTTCATCACCCGCGACCTGCTCGGCATGGATTTCAACATCTACGGGCTCCAGGGACTCGTCTTGGTCATGTCGCTCAGCTTCTTCCCGGTCGCCTACATCAGCCTGTCCGGGCTCATGCGCGCCTTGGATCCAGCACTCGACGAGGCGGCCACCAACCTCGGGGCGTCGCGCTGGCGCACGTTCCGGACCGTGACGCTGCCGCTGCTGTTGCCGGGCATCGCATCGGGCTTCCTGCTGCTGTTCGTGGAGGCGCTGGCAGACCTTGGAAACCCAATCGTGCTGGGCGGCAACTTCCAGGTTCTCGCGAGCCGGCTGTACCTGGCGATCATTGGCCAGTACGACGTCCTCGCCGGCGCCGTGCTGGGCATCCTTCTGCTCGTGCCGAGCCTGATCGTGTACTTCGTGCATCGCTATTACGCGGAGCGCGCCTCGGTGGTATCGGTCACCGGGAAGCCATCCGGGCGTCCAGCGGAACTCACGCATCGGCCGATGGCGATCGTCCTCACCTGCATGGCCATGGCGATCTCGCTGCTCGTGCTGCTCATGTACGGCACGATCGTGTTCGGCGCGTTCACGAACCTCGTCGGCGTCGACAACACGCTTACGCTGAAGAACTTCGAGTTCGTGCTCTTCGGCTACGGCCTTGAAGCGGTGTCTGACACAGTGCTGCTGGCCGGAGTCGCGACCCCGCTGGCCGGGCTGCTGGGCGTGGCGATCGCGTTCCTGGTGATCCGCGGACGCTTCTTGGGGCGAGGGGCGCTCGACTTCGGTGCGATGCTCGGCGTCGCGGTGCCGGGAACGGTGTTCGGGATCGGCTACCTGCTGACGTTCAACACGCCGACGGAGATCGGCGGCTTCACGATCTTCCCGAAGCTGACCGGCGGGGCGGGACTTCTGGGAGGAGCGGTCGCGATCGTGCTCGTGTTCATCGTGCGCTCGGTGCCGGGCGGGCTGCGGTCCGGCGCCTCCGCGTTGCAGCAGATTGATCCTACTATCGAGGAGGCATCGGTCTCACTCGGTGCCGACCAAGCGACCACGTTCAGACGCGTGGTGCTGCCGCTCATCCGGCCGGCGTTCCTCACCGGACTGATCTACTCGTTCGCGCGCTCCATGACGGCGATCAGCGCAATCATCTTCCTCACCACGCCGCAGACCCGGATCATGACGCAGCAGATCCTGAACGAGACGAATGCGGCCAGGTTTGGCAATGCCCTGGCGTATTGCGTCATCCTGATCGTCATCGTGTGTGCTGCCATCGGATTGCTCTACTTGGTCATCGGCTCGTCCACGCGGACCGGCCGAGCGGCAGATCCGACCGAGCCGGCCGTCTCGGTGCCCTCCTCGTGACCGAGCCCGCGGTCGTCCAGCTCGAGCGGCTGACAAAGCGGTTCCAATCGCCGGAAGGAGGAGGGGTGCTTGCGGTCGACGATGTGTCGCTGGAGCTGGCCGGGGGATCATTCGTGACCCTGCTCGGGCCGTCTGGCTGCGGGAAGACGACGACCCTGCGCATGATCGCCGGCTTCGAGACGCCGACGACCGGGCGCATCCTGGTGGACGGAGCCGATGTCTCGCGCCGAACGCCCGACAAGCGCCAGATGGGCATGGTCTTTCAGTCTTACGCGCTCTTCCCGCACCTGACCGTGTTCGAGAATGTCGCGTACGGGCTCCGCCTGCGACGCCGATCCGGTTCCGACCTGCGCAAGGCCGTCGAGCGGACGCTCGAACTGGTCAACCTCGTCGGGCTGGGTCAGCGCCGGCCCTCCGAGCTGTCGGGCGGCCAGCAGCAGCGAGTGGCGCTGGCCCGCGCCATGGCGATCGAGCCACGAGTGCTCCTCTTCGACGAGCCCTTGTCAAACCTCGACGCCAAGCTCCGCGTCTCGCTGCGCGCCGAGATACGGCGCATCCAGCAGCAGCTGGGAATCACATCGGTCTACGTCACCCACGACCAGTCGGAGGCCATGGCACTCTCGGACGTGGTGGTGGTCATGAAGGACGGCCGCGTCGAGCAGGCCGGCGCGCCCGACGAGGTGTACCGCAGGCCGACGACCCGCTTCGTCGCCGATTTTATCGGTCGGGCGAACTTCATTGATGCCGAGGTGATCGCGCCGGGCGATGGCGCCGCCGACGTATCGGTCCTCGGGCAACGCATGCGGATACCGGCCGCCGCGGGTCTCCAGGCGGGATCGCGCGCGACAGTGGTCGTGCGTCCGGAGTCAATCCGTCTGGGCTCCGGCGACCTGCGGGCCAAGGTGCGGCGGAGCATCTTTCTGGGGCCGCTGGTCGAGTATGAGCTGGACCTGGGCGGAAGCGTGGTGCTGGCCGTGGATCCGGACTGGATGGGCCACGGCCTGCACGAGGCCGGAGAGGAAGTGGCCTGCGCCCTGAGTCCGGAGCAGGCATACGCGCTGCCCCCCGGGGAGCCGGACGAGCCGGTCACGAAGGATCCACAGGCTGCGGCGCTCGCAGAATCCTGACCCCGACTGGCGCCTGCCCTTGCGCGCTGCGGTCAGGGAAGTGCTGGCT
>JBBSLF010000114.1:0-5212 GCA_038255505.1 Candidatus Limnocylindria bacterium | reverse complement strand
GTCCAACGTACGCGAAGTGACCGATGCAACCTTTGAGGCCGATGTGCTCCAGAGCGAGAAGCCGGTCGTCGTCGATTTCTGGGCCGAGTGGTGCGGCCCGTGCCGCATGGTCGCCCCCGAGATCGAGAAGCTGGCCACGAAGTACGCCGGCAGCGTCGAGGTCCGCAAGCTCGACGTCGATGCGAATCCACAGACCGCCATGAAGTACGGGATCATGAGCATCCCCACCGTCGCCATGTTCGCACCGGGTCAGCCGCCCAAGGCCGCGGTCGGATTCCGTCCGCTCGAGGCGCTCGAGGATGCGTTCGGCCTCACGAGCATGGCCGGAGGAACCGAAGCCCCCGCCTGACCAATCGAGCGAGCCGCTGACACGGCATACTGCGCGGACCGATGCATCGCTCCCTCCTCGCGGTCCTGTTCGGCACCTTCACCCTCCGGTTCAGCACAGGTCTGACCGGGGGGCTGCTCGTGTACTACCTCGCCGATCTCGAAGGGTTCGGCGCACCGCGCGTGACAGCGCTCCAGGTCGGCATGCTGACTGCCGCCTTTTACGTGGCGGAACTGGTGCTATCGCCACTGTTCGGGATGCTGTCTGACCGCATCGGCTCACGACGGGTCATGCAGTACGGCCCGATCTTCGGCGCCGTGGCGGTGGTCATGACGGCGCTGACCACCGATCTCTTCCTGCTCGGTGTCACACGCTGGTTGGAAGGAGCGGCGGCGGCGGCCAGCATTCCGTCGATCCTCGGTTTCATCGCGCTCGCCACTTCCCGCGATGAGGGCCTGCGCGGTCGTACCGTTGCCCGCTTCGAGGCGGCCACGCTGGCTGGCATCGGCCTGGGACTTGTTGCGGCCGGCGCCCTGTGGGCAGTGCTGGGCCGCAATGCCTTCTACCTCAATGCCGTCCTCTACGGCGTCAGCTACCTCATCTACCGATATGGCGTCAGCCCGATGAGCGAGGTCTCCGTCGAGACCGCTCATGCCGAGGCCGAAGAGCTCGGCGCCGGCGGCGTGGCCGGGGTCTCTCGTGGCTTCAATTTCGCGCGCTACCGGCGCGTGCTGGCAAGCCCATCGGTCTGGCTCTTGGCGCCGACCTGGATTGCCGTGAACGGCTTCATCGGCGCATGGACCAGCCAGTCGCTCTTCCAGCTGGTGAGCGAGCCGCGTCCGGGCTTCGAGGACCAATCGCTGATGGGAGGCTTCGAGCCGGCCCAGGTCAGCATCGGTCTGGGCATCACGTTGCTCGTCTTCTTCGCCGGACTGTTCTACTGGGGCAACCGGTTCAAGCGCTATCGGCGCACGACGATCATGGCCATCGGGATCGTGGGCGGCGTCGCCATGATGGCCGCGACGTTTGGTCTGAACCATGCCGGGAATGGCGGACTGCTGATCCAGGCTCCCTTGCTGTTGGTCGCAGCAGGTGGCCTGTTCGTCCTCGCCGGGGCAACGCCGGCCGCGCTCGGCATGCTGGCCGATATCAGTGAGCTGCACCCCAACGACCGCGGCGCGATCATGGGCCTGTACTCCGTCTTTCTCGCGATTGGCCAGATCGTGGGCTCCATCCTTGGCGGCGGCGCGGCCGAATGGATGGGCGTTGATGGTCTGCTGCTGGCATCGGTCGGACTGCTGGTGCTGGCGATGGTTCCGCTCCGCTGGCTGCGTGCCTCGGAGCACCTGGTCGGCCGAGCCGATCCCGCCGTCATCGCGGCAACCTGACGATCAGCCCGGAACCGCCCGCAGCTGGGGGAACACCTCGGACGCGATGCGTTCCAGCCGCGACGCATCAGCAACGCCGCGGACGCTGAAGATGACGTGCTGCGCACCGGCTTCGGCGAGACCGCCGAAACGCTCGACGATCTGGTCCGGAGACTCGGCGTCGAGATCGATGCTGGTCAGCACGGTCTTCTCAATCTCAGCGTAGGGACGGCCAAGACGCTCGCAATGATCGCGCAACACCGCCAGCTTGGAGCGGACGAAGTCCGGCGAGCGGCCGAAGATGTTGCAGGCATCCGCGTACTGCGCGACCAGCCGCAGCGTCTTGCGCTCGCCTGCCCCGCCTACCAGGATCGGCACTCGCGGACGGCTGATCGACTGCGGCGAGTTGATGAGATGCGTCGCAACAACGCGCTGGCCGTCGAACCGTTCGCCGCTACCGCTTCCACCGGACCACATCTCATGCGCCATGCGCAGCGTTTCCTCCAGCGACTCGAAACGCTCACGCAAGGGCGGGAACGCGAAGCCGAGCGCCTTCGATTAGTGCTCATTCCACGCGGCACCGATCCCAAACCAGGCGCGGCCGCCGCTGAGCACATCGAGCGTGGTGGTGGCCTTGATCCACAGGCCGGGCGCGCGGTAGTGGACGCCGCCGACCATGAGCCCGATGCTGGCACGCGATGTATGAGCCGCGACAAAACCCAGGGCGGTCTGCCCCTCGAGCATCGGCGCATAGGGCGGACCGAGGGTCCGGATCTGGAAGAAATGATCCATCACCCAGATCGAGTCGAATCCGGCGTCATCGGCGGAGCGCGCGACTCGCGCCAGCGTCGGACCGATCTGGGTCGCGCCACCGGGCCAGGTGAACTGGTTGATCTGGAGGCCGAACTTCACGAAGGCATCGTGCCACGGTTGGTATGAACCCTGCTTCCACTGGCTGTTCGACGAGCCGACCTACTGAGAATCCTTCAGCCGGCCGAGGCGATCTCCTCGCGCTGCATGGCCACCGACAGCTCATCGGCCACGATGCGGTTACGGCCGGCCCGCTTGGCCAGGTATAGGGCGGCATCGGCCCGGCGCAGCAGGGGCTCCGGATTCCGGCCATCGCCCGGATCGCACAACGCAACCCCGCCGGAGATGGTGATCGGCGGTAATCCGTCGGCGCGGTCCTCGGTCGCCTCGACGCGAACGCGCTCAGCCACGGTGATCGCCTCGCTGAGATCCACCTCGGGCAGGAGGAGCAGAAACTCCTCGCCGCCGTAGCGGAAGGCAAGATCATGGTGTCGCGTGGCCCGGCGCAGGATCTCGCCGAGCCTTCCCAGCGCCGCATCGCCGGCGAGATGCCCGTGCTCATCGTTGTAGCTCTTGAAGTGGTCGATGTCGAACAGGACCAGTGCGAACCGCATCGGCCTCACACGGTCGCCCTGATGAAGCAGTCGCGCGATCGCCTCGTCAAGCGCCAGTCGGTTGCCGATCCCGGTGAGCGAGTCGCGACGGGCAACGTGGTTGAGCTCGCGGTTCAGCTCATTGACATGCGCCTCCTGGCGCTGGGCATATCGGCTGAGATGTCGCAACGCGAATTGCTGCTCGAGCATGGCCCGCAGGCGAGCCTGCCACAGCCCATGACCGATGACGCTCGTCGCCGCCGCCATGAGAACCGCGGCTAGCAGGTTGGCGCGATCGCCGTCTGGCAGGGCACTCCCCAGCGGACTGATGACGTACGCGATCGCCAGTGCGACCGCGGTACCGATCCCACCGAGGTGCCACGCTTGCGACCACGGCAGGAACAAACCGGCACCCACGAGAATGATTGCGAGTTGCGCAACGCTCAGCGTCCGGCCCGCCGGCATGAGGCTCAGTCCAAGCAGGGCAACCGCGAACGCGGACAGGAGAATTGACATGGCCAGGGCCTCCGAGCGTGCCCCGGTGCGTCGGGCGGACAGCCCGATCGCCACGCTGAGGCCCGCCACGCCCAGCTCGAACGGTGCCAGCGCCATGGATCCAGGGGTGCGAATCAACAGGTTGACCGCGAGGTCTCCGACGATGAGGACGGCCATCACCGCGGCGCCGGCCAGAACGGCACGCCGCAACGCGCGACGTTCCGCCGCCTTGACCCTGCGACGGACCTGCGGCGGAATGGAGAGGCGGCGCGAGCTTGTCGGACTCGGCCAGGACGGAGACAGCATTCGCTCGATACTGGCTATCGAGCACCGGAACGCAATCCATCGATGGTCCCGTCCTCAAACTTTGGTGCTTCCCTCCCTCCAATGAATTGGTGGCACGCGGCGTGCCCTGATCGGTTCGGTGAGGAGGTGATCCACTTGAACGACCACTACGACGGGACCGATTACGTCTGCGACAACTGCGGCTGCGAGATCATGGTCAAGCACCGAGGCGACGAGGCAAAGATGCCAACTGACGGCGTCTACACATGCGCCTGCGGCACTACCATGCGGCCCGAGCACGGCACGGACCGATGAGCAGCGAGCGCAACGCGAACATGACCCAGGGAGAGACCGAAGGTCCCGATCAGGAACCGACCCAGGTCGGCGACGCGGACCCCGCCGTCCGCGATCCCCGACCGGATGGACCGATGAACCAGCCGGTCGACTCGGATCAGGCGTCTGACCACTTTGGTGAGAGTCCGGATGCCGCCTACGGTCAGCGCGAGTCCCAGGCGGATCCCGAAGCTCGCTCCTGAATCGCTACAGGATGTCGTGCTCGCGGGCGTCGAATGCGCGGTCGGGGCGGAACGGATTGGACGAGGCGTCTGCTGCGCCGGTCAACAGATCCGCCACCAGGCGGCTCCCGCCAGCCCCGGCCATGATCCCGTGGCCCGAGTATCCGCCGTTGAGATAGAGCCCCTCCGGACCGATGCGGCCCAGATATGGCCGACGGTCCGGCGTGTATTCGTATTGCCCGGCCTGGAGGAACCAGTGCATCGATGATGCGCCTCCATCCCAGGCCTCACGCCAGAACGGCGCCACGCGGACCAGGGCGTGGTCCGAGCGCGGGTCGAGCAGGCCGAACGCCCAGTCATGATCGACCGGAACCGGATCGTGCGGCTCGGACGGTGGCGCAACGGGATCGGTGAAGAGGGCCAGGCAGCCGTGCATGGCCGGCCGCCAGTGCGCAGCCGTCTCCTCATCGATCGTCATCGGCGCATCAGCAGGAATGGTGGGCATCTCCGGGACGATGAGCTTCTGGCGCCGGGTCGGGCGCAACTCGATCGCCACCCCGGCCATGGCTGCCACGTGCGCCAGGAACGGTCCGGCCGCGATCACGACCTGCGGCGTGGTGATCGATCCCCGCGTCGTGTTCACGCTGACGATCCGGTCACCGTCGGTTCGGATGGCCGTCACGCCGGCGCGCGTCACGAACGTGGCACCTCCCCCGGCGACGCCATCCGGAATGCGATCGGCGTGGGTAGCGGCGGTTGCATAGCCGGCGGTGAGGCGCTTGACATCCAACCAGCCATCATCGGCGCGGTATCGGGCTC
>JBBSLF010000113.1:0-5219 GCA_038255505.1 Candidatus Limnocylindria bacterium | reverse complement strand
TACACTGAGACCCATGGACTTGTGGGCGCCGCTCGAGACTGCTGACCCCGAGATCGCGCAGGTCGTGCGTGACGAGGAGGCGCGAACGCGCGCGCACCTCGAGCTGATCGCGTCCGAGAACTATCCGAGCCTCGCCGTGCTCCAGGCCATGGGCACCATCCTCACCGGCAAGTACGCCGAAGGGTATCCGGGCAGACGCTACTACGGTGGTTGCGAGGTGGTCGACGTGGCCGAGAACCTCGCCAGGGACCGTGCAAAGGAGCTGTTTGGCGCCGAGCATGTGAACGTCCAGCCGCACGCCGGAGCGCAGGCAAACATGGCCGTCTTCCACGCGCTGCTGCAACCGGGCGACACCGTGCTGGGCCTGTCCCTGGACCAGGGCGGGCATCTCACCCACGGCTCCCCGGTGAACTTCTCCGGGCAGTACTACAACTTCATCCCGTATCACGTCGACCGCGAGACCAGCCTGATCGACATGGACGAGGTCCGCGCTTTGTCCCGGGAGCATCGGCCAAAGATGATCCTGACCGGCGCCACGGCGTACCCGCGCCTGTGGGACTTCCCCGCCTTTCGTGAGATCGCGGACGAGGTCGGTGCGCTCCACATGACCGATATGGCGCACTTCGCCGGCCTCGTCGCCGCGGGCGTCCACCCGTCGCCCGTCCCGTACGCCGATGTCGTCACGACCACGACCCACAAGACGCTGCGCGGACCGCGTGGCGGCATGATCCTGTCGATTGCCGAGCATGCCAAGGCGATCGACAAGAGCGTGTTCCCCGGCATCCAGGGCGGCCCGCTGATGCACATCATCGCGGCCAAGGCGGTGTCATTCCGCGAGGCCATGACTCCCGAGTTCCGCGCCGATCAGGAGGCGACGGTCTCCAATGCTCGCACCCTCGCAGCTGCATTGGCCGATGCGGGCGCCGCCATCGTTTCCGGCGGCACCGACAACCACCTCATGCTGGTCGACGTCCGTCCCCTCGGCGTGAACGGCAAACAGGCCGATGCGGCTCTCGGCGCGGTCAACATCACCGTGAACAAGAACACCATTCCGTATGACCCCGAGAAGCCGATGGTGGGGAGCGGCGTTCGCGTGGGCACGCCGGCCGTGACTTCCCGCGGCATGCGCGATGCCGAGATGCGCGACACCGCCCAGCTGATCGTGGATGGCATCGCCGCCCGCGATGATGCCGACGCCCAGGCGGATATCCGCCGCCGCGTCGCCTCGATCACCGACCGCTTCCCAGTTCCGGGCTTGCCTGGCACGCGCGTCTCGGCCGACATCCCCGCCTGACCTCGCGCCGTTTGCACCGGGGTGCAAACAACTGGCAGGTTGGGCCCGATTCAGCGGCTGCAGCGCCTGTTCTGCCGCTCAATTTGCTCCCAGACGCAAGAATTGGGTACGTATCAGCCCGATCCGGCACCTTCCTGCCAGTTATTTGCGCCGGGGCGCAAGTTGGACCATCCGAGTGGGCCGCAACCCCATTCGGCCTCGTCTACTCGGGGGAGCTGCGCCGTTTGGACATATGCCGTCGTGGCGGGCATTAGCCGCGAAAGTAGCCCTGGACGAGCGCCGCTCACGCTCAGGACCGGCCCCTCCGGGTCGCATCTGCCGGCTATTGCCGTCGTGGCGGGCGTATGACCCAATGGTGCACGCGGTTGGGATTGTTGCCGTCCTGGCGGGCATTAAGCGGGAGCTCGGACCGTCGAGGGCTCAAGTCACGTTCACGACCGGCCCCTCCGGGTCGCATCTGCCGGCTATTGCCGTCGTTACGGGCGTATGACCCATCGGCGCACGCATTTCGACCGCCCCCGGGCACGCGCGGGCACGAACCCATGCCCTCCGGTATACTCGCGGCGTCCGGCCGCTGTGAGTCGAACCCGAAAAACATGACACAACTGACGCCGCTGGGGCTGATCAAGATCCTGGCCCAGGTGACCGCCATCATGGTGATTCCCGTGGTGGGAGGTACGGTCGCCGGCATCGTGATCGACGCGAGCCTCGGCACCTCGCCGTTGGCCGTGCTGATCGGGTTGGGGGTCGGAACGCTGGTCTCCGTTATCGGAATCTGGATCCTCATCCGCACCGGCGTGCGCAAGGGCTACACCGATACGAGCAACCGGCATGGCTCATGATCCGCAACGTTCACCCTCGTCGCGTCCGCCGAACTGGGCGCTGGGGATGGACCTCGGCATTCGACTCGGACTTTCGGTGGTCATCGGCCTGGGAGGCGGATTGCTGCTGGACAACTGGCTACAAACGAGCCCGATCTTCACGCTGATCGGGATGGTGCTGGGCATCGGCGCGGCTATGGCGACAATCTGGTCCGTCGCGCGCGATGCCATGAGGAGATAGATGCCCGAAGAAGAAGGCGAGAGCCTGATTCACGTCGCGATCGAGGCCGAGCCGCTGTTCGATATCGGTCCGCTGGCGTTCACGAACTCCATGGTCGGAGCGCTGATCACCACAGCGGTGCTGCTGCTTGCCGCGGCGTACATGACCCGGCGTTCCTCGCTGGTGCCCGGACGGATGCAGAGCGTGCTGGAGCTGCCGGTCGAGCTCATGAGCGGCATCGTCAGCGCGTCGAGCACCCGATGGCGCAGCTACCTGGCGCTCATCCTCGCCTTCTTCCTGGTGATTCTCATCTCGAACTGGGTCGGGCTGCTGCCGGGCGTCGGCACCATCGGCATCACGCACCTCGACGCATCCGGCCACGAGGCCGTGATTCCCATCATCCGTCCTGCCTCAGCCGACCTGAACTTCACGCTGGGACTCGCGATCGTGGCATTCGTGATGTTCGTGTACTGGGGAATCAAGGCCAACGGCGGCGGCGGGTACCTCAAGGAGCTGATGGGCGAGCCGTTGTACATGGCCCCGCTCATGTTCCCGATCAACCTGATCAGCGAGTTCAGCCGTCTCATCAGCCTCTCCATGCGACTCTTCGGCAACGTTTTCGCCGGCGAGGTGCTGCTGGCCACCATGCTCGCGCTCGTGCCGCTGTTCATTCCGGCGGCCTTTTTGGGCCTCGAGCTGCTCTTCGGCTTCGTGCAGGCCCTCGTCTTCGCCCTGCTGGCCATGACGTACATCGCAACTGCCATTGCGGAACACCATTCATCCGGACATGACGACCATGGCGAGGCCGATGCGGCTCACGCCGACCACGCCCCCGCGGCCGAGGCCGCGCATGCATAGGGCATGATCATCGCCTGCGAACAATCGAGCAGGCGCCAATCACAGGAGGAACGAAACAAGTGGATTCCAATCTAGCCGTCGGGCTTGCCATGGGCCTCGGGGCCATCGGCCCCGGCATCGGTCTGGGCATCGCGGTCAGCAAGGCCATGGAGGCGCTCGGCCGCAACCCCGAGGCATCGGGCGCGATCTTCGTGCCCTACATCCTCGGCATTGCGCTCACAGAGGCCATCGGCATCTATGCCCTCGTGATCAGCCTGCTGCTCATCTTCGTCGCCTAGGACGGACGACAAAGGAGATAGCGCATGGGCGAATTCTTCGAGGCCTTCAGCGTCGATGTCTGGAAGCTCGGTTTCCAGGTCATCAACTTCCTGCTGCTCCTCTTCCTGCTGAACCGATTCCTGTTCAAGCCGGTCCTCGGCCGTCTGGACGAGCGCAGCACGAAGATCAGCAAGGGGCTGGAGGACGCCGAAACGGCCGCACGCGACCGTGAGCTTGCCCGCGCCGAGCGCGAGGCAGCCGTGGCCGAGGCGCGCAAGGAGGCGAACGAGATGATCGCGCGCGCCAACAAGATCGCCACCGACACGCGCAACGAGATCCTGACCGAGGCACGCGCGGAGGCCGAGAAGGTCTCGACGCGTGCCCGCGAGGAAATCGTGGCGGAGAAGGACAAGGCCATGGCCGAGATCCGCGGCCAGGTCGCCGAGCTGGCGCTCGCTGCGGCCGGCAAGCTTGTCCGGCGTGAGATGGACGATCCGACCCAGCGCCGCCTCGTCGAGGAGTTCCTCGCCGAGGTCAAGCCAAGCACGAAGCCGAGCAGCTGACCCAGATGGCACGACGCGAGACGGCCGCCCGACGCTATGCCGATGCGGCCTTCGAGATCGGCCGCGCCGACGGCACGCTCGAAGTGTGGGAGCGCGATCTCGCCACCCTGCGCGCGGCGCTCGGCGACGAGCAGTTGCGCCGCTTGGTCGAGCATCCGGCCGTCCCCTTCGCCGAGAAGGAGAAGGTCCTGCGACAGGTGGCGAAGAACGTGACCGCGGAGCCGCTCAGCCTGGCGCTGCTCATGGTGCGACGCGGCCGGCCCGGAGCGATCGACGCGATGGTCGACCGATTCGCCGAGCTGGTTCGACGAGAGCGCGGCATCTCCCTGGCCGAGGTCCGCACCGCACGACCGCTCGACGACGCGCAGCGCACCGCGATCACCCAGCGACTGCGCGAGCTCACGGGCGACAAGATTGAGATGAACGAAGTGGTCGACGACGCGCTGATCGGTGGGATCAGCGTCCGCATCGGCGATCGGCTCTACGACGCAAGCGTGCGCAGCCGCCTCGAGCGATTGCGCGCCCGGCTGACCGCCGTCTAACTCGAAAGGAAATTCATGGCGATTCGATCGGACGAGATCACCTCGATCATCCGCAGCGAGATCAAGGGATTCGACGAGGGCGCTGACGTCAGTGGCGTCGGGACCATCGTCGAGGTGGGCGACGGCATCGCCCAGGTGTACGGGTTGTCCGGCGCGCTGGCGCAGGAGCTGCTCGAGTTCCCGAATGGGATCATGGGCATGGCCTTCAACCTCGAGGAGGAGACGGTCGGCGTCCTGATCCTGGGCGACTACACCAGCCTGTCGGAGGGCGACCAGGTCAAGACGACCGGCCGCATCGTGGAGGTGCCGGTCGGCGAGGCGCTCATCGGTCGCGTGGTGAACCCGCTCGGCGTACCGCTGGACGGCAAGGGACCCATCGAGACGACGAAGACCAATCCCATCGAGCGCATCGCGCCGGGCGTCATCGTGCGCCAGCCGGTGGACACGCCGGTGCAGACCGGCATCAAGGCCATCGACAGCATGATCCCGATCGGCCGCGGCCAGCGTGAGCTGATCATCGGCGACCGGCAGACCGGCAAGACGGCCATCGCCATCGACACGATCATCAACCAGAAGGGGCAGAACCTCATCTGCATCTACGTCGCCATCGGCCAGAAGCAGTCGACGGTGGCGCAGGTGGTGGCGCAGCTCGAGGAGTCCGGC
>JBBSLF010000112.1:0-5292 GCA_038255505.1 Candidatus Limnocylindria bacterium | reverse complement strand
CGCTATCCCGGGCGCTATTTCCCCGGCGACGGCTGCAAGCGCGACGACGAGGGCTACTACTGGCTTCTGGGGCGCGTGGATGACGTGATGAACGTGTCCGGCCACCGGATCTCGACGACTGAGGTGGAATCAGCGCTCGTGTCGCATCCCTCTGTGGCGGAAGCCGCGGTCGTCGGTCGCTCCGATCCGATCACCGGCCAGGCCATCTTCTGCTACGTCATCCTGCGCTCCGGCTTTGACGCGTCCGATGCCCTGGGAGCCGAGCTGCGCGGGCACGTGGCGGACATGATCGGCAAGTTCGCGCGGCCCAAGCAGATCCTGTTCACGCCGGACCTGCCGAAGACGCGCTCCGGCAAGATCATGCGGCGGCTTTTGCGGGACATCGCCGAGCAGCGTGACCTCGGCGACGTCACCACGCTCGCCGATTCGGGCGTGGTGAATGCGATCCGCGACCAGTCGGGAAGCGGCGAAGACTGAGCTGTCTCCTGGAGCGACTGAGTCGTGGCGCGCAGGTCGTGCCCTTCGGGTCATGTGGTTGTGCAGTTGTGCCTAATGCCCGTATGGACGGCATATGTCCCCACGGCGACCCGCGTTGGGTCATCCGCTGCGCTGGCAAGCATTAGCCGGCAGATGGAGGCCAGATCACGCTCGGTCACGCTCAGAACCGGCCACTCACAGCGCGCTTTCACGGCTAATGCCCGCCACGACGGCATATGACCCAATGGAGGCAAATGACATCCGGCCGCGTCGGCGTGCGGGGCTTGTGCCCGGGTGTACATTGAGTCAGCTGTCCGCTTTGCGGATCATCGGAGGGACTCATGAGCCGGCGCGTCTCGGTCTTGGTGCTCCTTGCCACGCTGCTGATAAGCGGTCTGGCTCCCGCTGCGGTCGCGGCAGACAACACCGCCCTTCCGCTGCCTGACACCATTGCCGCCGTGGGTGACTCCATCACCCAGGCCGCCAGCACGGGTGGATCACTCGGCGCCGACTATCCGAACAACTCGTGGTCGACCGGCGGAAACAGCAACGTCAATAGCCATCTACTCCGCCTCCGCGCGGAAGGCGCGAACCCCACCGCGACGAACCTATCGGTGAGCGGCGCAAAGGTAGTCGACCTGGAAGCCCAGATGGTGTTGGCCACTCCACTCAAGCCGGATTACCTCACCGTGCTGATCGGCGGTAACGACCTCTGCACCGACACGGTCGGTCAGATGACGGACGCCACCCTCTTCGGCGACCAATTTGAGGCCGCCCTGGACGTGCTGTACGCGGGGTCACCCGCAACCGCCATCTACGTTGTCAGCATCCCCGACGCGCACCAGCTATGGAGCCTCTTCAAGAGCAGCTTCTGGGCGCGCTTCATCTGGTCATCCGCCCAGATTTGCCAGTCGCTTCTCGCCAATCCCACCTCGAATCAGCAGCCTGATGTCGTACGCAGGGCGGAGGTTCGCGCGCGCAACATGGCGTACAACGCTGAGATGGCACAGGTGTGCGCCACCTATGAAGGAACCTGCCTGTACGACGGCGGTGCCGCGTTCAACACGCCTCTCGCCAAGAGCGACGTCTCAGGCGATTACTTCCACCCATCGGTCGCCGGACAGGCCAAGCTGTCCGGGGTCAGCTGGAATGCCGGTTACTCCTGGAGCGTCGCGCCACCCGCCAACGTGGCGCCATCGGCCTCATTCACCTTCGCGTGCACGGATTTGACCTGCGCCTTCACCGATGGCTCGACGGATGGCGACGGCACGGTTGTCAGCCGTGCCTGGAACTTCGGCGATGGCACCGGCTCAACCGCCACGAACCCGTCGCACACCTACGCAGCCGGCACCTACACCGTCAACCTCACGGTGACCGATGACGACGGCGCGACCGGCAACACGAGCAAACAAGTGTCCGTGAGCGCGACGCCGACGAACAATCCGCCATCGGCCTCATTCACGTTCTCCTGTTCGGGGCTGGCCTGCAGCTTCACAGATGGCTCGAGCGACGTTGACGGCACGATCGCCAGTCGATCCTGGAGCTTCGGCGATGGCGCCACATCGACGGTCACGAACCCGTCGCACACCTACGCAGCCGGCGGCGCCTACACGGTCAGCCTCACGGTGACCGATGACGACGGCGCGCCCGGGAGCACGAGCCAGTCGGTGACCGTGACCTCGGGGACGACGACGATCAGTCTCAGCGTGAATGCGTACAAGGTGAAGGGCTCTCAAATGGCAGATCTCACCTGGTCCGGGGCGAGCTCGACCAGCGTCGATCTTTACCGCAACGGAGTGTTGGTCGCGACGACCGCGAACGATGGCGCGCACACGGATGCGATCAATGGGAAGGGCGGCGGCTCGTACGTCTACCAGCTGTGCGAGGCCGGAACGACGAAATGCTCGGGTGAGGTCACCGCCTCCTACTGAACTGCCCGGAATGTTGGCGAAGTATGCATGGTCTTGCGCTCACCGCACGGATCTGGAGAGCGCGACGCCGATTACCCGTATTGTGGGCCGGTTTATGCACGTGCTGCACCAACGGGGCATCGCGGAGCGGCTGTGGAGCGCTGAGCGCAAGTTCTGAAAGTTTCAGCGCTGTGAGTCGTGGATTCGTGCGCTGAGCGCACATGGCCGCCGGCGGTCAGCCCGCGCCGGCCAGGCGTCGGGCCTGCGCGCCGAGGATCGGGTCGATGCGGCTCGCGACGCCAGTGATCGCTCTAGAATCGGGGCATGGCGCATACCGCGACCGGCAGCGAGCCTACGGAGGCCGCCGCCGAATACCTCATGACCATCCGCTACATGCATGGCGAGGGGCAGCCGGTCATCGCCGCGCGCCTGGCGGAGCGACTCGGCGTCAGCGCGGCGACCGTGAGCGCGATGATCACGCGCCTCGTCCGCGAGGGTCTGCTGGACGTGGACGCCGATACGCGCCAGCTCAACCTGACGGATCACGGCCGCACGGCAGCTGAGCGAACGTTCCGCCGACACGCGTTGTCCGAGTGGTTGCTCACCGAGGTGATCGGCCTTGGCTGGGCGGAGGCCGATGAAGAGGCCCATCATCTCCAGCACGCGTTCAGCGACCGCGTCACCGACAAGATCGACGAGCTGCTCGGACAGCCACCGACCTGCCCGCACGGCAACCCGATTCCGCGTGATGGGCACACGCCGGAGCGACCGGCCGGGTTCGCGCTGTCGGAAGCGCGAGCCGGTGATGACGTCACCATTCTGCGCGTCACCGAGGAGGCCGAGGAGGACGCGCGCCTGCTCACATTTCTGCAGGAGAATGGCGTGCGCCCGGGACACGTCTTCGAGGTCATCGACGTGGCCGAGCACATCGGCACCATGACGTTGCGCCGTGTCGCCGGCGGAGCCGATGATGGGCACGAGCTGACCATGGGTCTCGTTGCCGCTGCCAAGCTGAGGATGCTCCCCGGGCGCGCCGACCAGACGCTGTTCCATCGAGTGCCGGAGCGTGCCCGCCTGGCTGCGACGCGCTGAATCGGTCTGTTAGGATTCGCCGCAGCATGGTCCGAGATCGAAGTCGACGCAGCCTCATTGCCGCCATCGCGACCGTCGCGTGGCTGGCGTACATGGCCATCGGCTTGCCTCTCCTCGATGCCAACCTGCCCACCATTGGTGGCGAGGGCCCGGAGGGAACGGCGGCATTCATCGGCCTGGTGACGGGCGTCTTCACGGTTGGCCTGATCATGTGGGCCGCCTCCGACTGAGCGTCGGGTGGGCGTTGCCCCCCACGACCGGTTTGAGCGCTCGATAGACGCGTCGGGTAGCCTTCCTCGTCATGGTCGCTCGTTCCCGCTGGCTGCTGCCTGCGGCCTTTGTGCTGCTCGGTCTGATCTGGGGCTCATCGTTCGCCTGGATCAAGATCGCTGTCGAGGAGATTCCGCCCGCGACGCTGGTCGCCTGGCGGATGACGCTCGGCGCCGTCGCCATGCTCGGGATGCTGGCCTTGATGCGCGTGCGATGGCCCCGCGGCTGGGGCGAGTGGGTGCCGCTCGTCGTGCTCGGCGCGGTGAACGCCGCGATTCCGATTTTCCTCATCAGCTGGGGTGAGCAGTTCATCGACTCCGGCACGGCTGCCGTGCTCAACTCGCTGGTGCCGATCTTCAGCCTTGTCATCGCTGGCGCCGCGCTGAAGACCGAGCCGGTGACCGCCCTGCGCGTCATCGGCCTCGTCCTCGGATTCGGCGGAACGGCACTCCTTGCCAGCCGGGAGTTCGAGCTTCGGGCCGATGCCTCCGGCCTCATCGGTGCATTGGCGGTTGTCCTCGCTGCAATCTCGTATGCGGTCGGAGCTTCGTTCGCCCGCCACCGGATCCAGCGGACGCATCGGTATGTGGTCGCCGGTGGCACGCTCCTGTTCGCCGCACTCGACATGTGGGCCCTCGCGCTCCTGGTCGATGGCGGTGTGATCGTTCCCGTTCAGCTCGACACGATCATCGCGGTGGCGTGGCTCGGCGTCCTTGGATCGTTCATCGCGTATCTGCTGTTCTTCTTCCTCATCGAGCACCTGGGTGCGACCATGGCATCAATGGTCACGTACATCTTCCCGGTCGTTGGCGTCGCCATCGGCGTGCTGTTGCTGGGCGAGCTGATGGACGTGCGTCTCGCCATCGGTACCGCTCTCGTGCTGGTCGGGATCATGGTCGTCAGCCTTCGCTATGATTCCGGGGTGAGCCGTGCACCCGCCGAGGCCCGCAAATGAGCGGACCCTGGGACCGGCCGTCGTCCTCGGATCCCGAAGAGGAATGGCCCTCCGAGGATCGAGGCACCACTGGCCCTGATTCCTCCGACGCGACCCAGCGCACTGATTGGGCATCACCGGCATGGGACGATTGGCCGGCGCCTGTTGCGCCCGTCGATGACGTTGTCGTCGAAGAACCGCCGATGCCATCGAGCGATCCATGGGCTGAGTCGTGGACCGATGACGATCCCTCGCCCGCGCTGCCCTCCGCCCGCTCCTGGGATCGCGCGCCCGAGGTGCCAGCGCAACCGCGGTCATGGGAACGTGCGCCGATCGCCGATGAACCGCGGAGTCGCGCCGAGCCATGGATCCCGCATCGTGATCCGTGGGGAGATCCGGCCGCGGCCGGGGACGGGAAGGAACCGCCGTTCGTGCCCTCGCGGAGCGGAGAGCGTCCCGATTGGATGGCCGAGCCCGCGCCGGAGCCCGGACCACAACCGGAGCCCGAACCACAACCGGAGCCCGAACCACAACCGGAGCCCGAACCACAACCGGAGCCCGAACCACAACCGGAGCCCGAACCACAACCGGAGCCCGAACCACAACCGG
>JBBSLF010000111.1:0-5321 GCA_038255505.1 Candidatus Limnocylindria bacterium | reverse complement strand
TGAGCTGACCGTCTCACTCGCCACGGCGTACGGCTCCTACCTCATCGCCGACCTGTTCCACGAGTCGGGCGTCATTGCGACGGTCGTCGCCGGCATGGTGCTCGGCACCTATGGACGGCGGATCGGGATGAGCCAGCGCACGCGCGAGGCACTCGACGCGGTGTGGGAATTCCTGGCCTTCCTTCTCACCGCACTGGTCTTCCTACTGGTTGGTTTCGCGATCAGCGTTCCGCAACTGCTCGATGCGCTTCCGGCCATTCTGTGGACGGTCGTCGCGATCACCGTGGGCCGGGCGGTTGCGGTGTACGGCCTGGTGGGCGGAACCTCCCGCATGATCAGCGACCGCTATCACGCGGCGGTTCCGTTCGCCTGGCTGCACGTGATGTTCTGGTCCGGGCTGCGCGGCGCGGTAGCCGTCGCGATGGCGCTATCTTTGCCACCGGATTTCCCGCAGCGGAATCTGCTGCGCGAGATCACGTTTGGCGTCGTGCTGTTCACGCTCCTTGTGCAGGGCACCACCACCGAGCTCGTCATCCGATGGACCGGCGCGGGCGCCGGGGCTGACGCACCTCACGGCGACCCGACGGCCGACGCTGAGCACGGCTAGTGGCGCGCGATCCTGCGCGCTTGTTGATGAACTCGCGCAACGCGTACTCGAACAGGTGCATGCCGTCGATGAATGCGAGTCGACGACCGTCCTGCCCAGGTAGTGGCCGAACTGCGCGCGCCCGCGGCGGAGGTTGCGGAACGGGTTGCGGCCGCTGCGGAGCAGCGAAGTGCTCGGTGATGCGAAACTCTGGATCGACCGCGATGCTCGGCACGCGCGACAGCCGCAGGCTGCCTCGACTGCTCGCGACCGCGCGGTTTACCCCAGCCCGTCGATCGGCGTCAGAAGCGGTCCGCGGCAGGACTTGCTCCAGCCGGAGACTGGAGTACCCGACCGCTAATCGCGTGCCTGTATTTCGTCGCGTTCCTTCGCGGCCTGGGCCTTCTGCTCCCTGACAGCATCGGTATGCGCGCTGTCGCCAGCGATGCCCCGCCGCCGCCGATCAAGATCGGCCATCACCCCCGCCCGTGTGTAGAGCACGAGCGTGTCGCGGTGCCGGACCACCGAGTCACCTCTCGGCACGCCGAGATACGTCCCATCCGGACGGGCGATGCCGAGGACGATGACGCCCTCCTTTCGCAGCGCCAGCTCTTCGAGGCGGCGATCAGTCAGCCAGTGCTCCTGGCCCACCAGGAGCTCGGTGATCACGTAGTCTCGGCCAAGGTGCAGCAAGTGGGCATAGTCGCGTGCGTCGATGCTGGTGTAGCGGCCGAGCGCCCACATCGTGGCGCGCGTGATTAATCGATCGATCCAGGCGGAAGTCGAGAGGAACCAAAGCGCGCCGATCCCGATACCGAGGACGGCGAGGCGCGCCCACCACGCGCTGTCACCCTGTGGCTCGACGAACGCCAGGACCAGCGACCCGATGACGGCTGCGATTCCGGCGCTGCCGGCCAGCATGAGCCACATCACGATCCGCCGCCGCACGGGATGGCGTACGACGGACTCTGACTCGGTGGTCGTGAACCCCGCTCCGGTCAGCGCAGATCGGGCCTGGAACTTCGCAGTCTCGCGGGACAGGCCCGTGGCCGTGAGGGCGACCGTGGCGACCCTGGTAATCATTATCGAGATGAGGATCACCACGAGGAGTGACAGGATGGCCGTCATGTCAGGTGCTGGGTGCACGCGGCGCGCCATCGCAGGGCGCGCGGCTCGCGGGCCGCAAGGCAATGCAGCATGGATTGGCCGCTCGATTCTGTCCGGGCTGGAGATCCTGGTCGCCGCCGACATCATCCGAACCGTGGCGGTCCCGGCTCCGCAGCGGGTGTTAGGTGCTGGCGCTTCGTGGCCGTCTTAAATGGATGGCAGGCCCGCCCCCGAGCGCCTCAGCCGAGCTGAATTACCAGGACAACGATGATGAAGAAGACGGCACCCGCGATGATCGCTTCGAGCGCGAATGAGCCGATGGATTGGTGCGGCCTCGTCTCCAAGCTGGAGCGCCAACCGCTAGGATGACGCGCCCGATCGAGGATCTGGCGGTGCGGAAAGCCAACTCTGTCCGGGCGGCTCCGACGTCGAGGATCGGCCATGAGTCAAAGCGTAGCAGGTGAGTGGGGCTTCGATGACGACGCGTCGGACTCCTCACTGTCACAAATCCTATCGCGGCGCCCTGCTTGGGCTTGTGCATCACACCGTGGGTGTATGACGTGCACCCGCTCCCGGGAGTCGCGCGTCGGGCAGGAGGGATGTATCACTGATGGTCCTCTTACCGAACCGCCTGATCGTCGGCGCCCTTTTGGCCGGCGCCTCATCCAGAACGTCTAGCCACGCTCGCCTTCGGTTCAGGACGGTGGCCGCGAGGCCGCTTGATCGGCACATCAACGGAGGCACGCCCATCGTACGTCTCGTCGCCATTGCCGCTCGTACCTTCGCCTCCGCGGCGTGACGTGACAACTGAACACCCTGGCGCGTATCGGTGTCTGGATCGGTGAAGGCAAAGAAGGGGAACTCGTTGGAGCTCGTCAGGCGCGCGCAGGCCGGCGACCGGGAGGCATTCGAGATGCTGGTTGAGCGACACGCGGCCGAGACGTACCGTCTGGCGGCAGCGATCGTCGGCGCGATTGACGCACGGGACGTGGCACAGGAGGCGTTCGTCGCGGCATGGCAGCAGCTCCCCCGCCTCAGGGACGCCAACGCCTTCAGCCCCTGGCTGCGCCGTATCTGCGTGAACCGATCCCGGAACTGGGTCCGATCCGTCAGCCGTCGCGGCCGACCGGCCTCCCTGCAGACCGATGATGCCCACGACCTGCCCGATGGCCGCATGGACTTCCGAGGCGCGGTCGAGGCGCGGGCATTGCTCGAACCGGCATTCGGTGCGCTTTCGCCGGATCAGCGCGCGGTGCTCGCCCTTCACTACTCGATGGGCTACTCGATCTCCGAGACGGCCGCCGCCCTCGACGTGCGGGTCGGGACGGCGAAGTCGCGGCTCAATGCCGGGCTGGCGGTACTGCGTCGAGCGATCGGTTCGGATACCAAGGCGGTTGCGCCCGAGGTTGCGTCATGAACGACGACCCGATCGCCGAGTATCTGCGCGCCCGCGGCCGCATCGATCCGCCGCTGGACTTCGTCCCCTCCGTGCAGGCCGCACTGGCCGATGCGCCTCAGCGGCGCGCCTCGTGGTTCGCCCCGTTCCTCCCTGCCGCCGCTGCCGTCGGGGCCGCGGCCATCGCTGTCGCGCTGGCGCTGATGATTGGCCAGAATCCGTTCATCGGTCCGGCGCCAACCTCGTCGCCCGTCGCATCGGCATCGCCGACCGGCAGTAACTCGCCGACCTCCTCGCCTGTTGTCGGAGGGCTGGCCGACCCGGGAGATGTTGTGGAGCTTCCAGCGCTGGATACCAGCGGCGAGGTGGGAACCATCACCCTCGTCCGCGGTCAGGATGCCGGCGGCTATCCGATGGCGCCCGATCCGACCGGCGACACATTCTTCGTCGAGGTCCAGGTCACATACGACCTGACGCGCGTGCCCGATCCCGCCGAGTGGGGCCGGGGCGACTGGACGCTGGTAGTTGCGGATGGCGCGCTCGGCGGACTGGAAATGGGGCCGTGGGATGGGCAGGTCACCTCGACCGCAGGCCCGCAGCCGACCCTCGCAGACTACCCAGGCGCGATCGTGGCGGAGCCAGGCCAATACGACGGATGGCTGATCTTTGCCGTTCCACGCGAGGCGTCGGATGGCAGCCTCAACCTACGCTACACCGCGGCCGGGCGTGCATCGGCTGTGGAGTCCATCCTGCTCCGCGATCCGGGCCAAGCCCCCGAGGCGGTCACAGGAATCCCTGCATCGCCGGAGCCGATCTATGCACAGGATCCAGGCTACCCCTTCCCGGTTCTCGACAGCCCGGCGGCCGATGCGCTCTTTGCCGAGTCCGATGAGTGCACCAGCGCGGAAGGCGGATACACGCTGAGATTCCCAGAGAGTTGGTACACCAACACGGCGGTTGGAGCGACACCGGCCTGCAGCTGGTTCTCGCCCACGTCGTTCGAAGTCGCGGAGTCAGGCATCGTCCCGGGCGAAATCGTGATCGAGATTCGCGTCAGCGAGACCGGCCTCGGACAGATCCCGGAGTGGCCGCGTGTCAGCCTGGAGACGGTCTCGATCGGTGGCTACGAGGGCAGCCGCATGGAGGACGCCATCCCAGGAGCGGATGGCGAATTCGAGTTCGTCTACCACTACGCGGCGTGGCTGGACGACGACGCGCTCGGTCGAAAGATCACGGCCCACACCTCGAGTGACGGGCAGCCGGACTATCTGCTTCACCGCGCTGTGCTCGACCGCATCATGGCCAGCCTGGTGTTCAGAGACCCCGAAGCCGAGGCAGCGGCTGGAGCCAGGGCCGACGCGCTGTTCGCGGATCCTGACACCTGCACCAATCCCGAGGATGGGTACATGGTGACCCTTCCTGACGCCTGGTATACCAACACCGCCATCGGCGACACCCCGGCGTGCTCCTGGTTCACGCCGGAGTTCTTCCAGGTCACCGCGCCAGGCGAGCCTCCCGACGAGATCTGGATCTCTATCGCCGTCTTCGACGGAGGCTTCGGCTATACGAGCCTGACGCAGATCTACCTCAGCGAGCAACTCGAGGTGGGCGGCCGACCCGCATCGCGCGTGGAGTACAACCCGAACACATCGATGAATCCGGGCTACCGCGGATACGTATACGTGATCCCGCTCGGCGAGAATGGACCGACACTCGCGGCCGGAACCAACTCCGATGACGCCGATGACTACCTGCTGGCCAAGGCCGTGCTCGATCGGATCATGGCCAGCTTCGAGTCCACTCGCTGAGGTTCATTGAGCGGGTAACGCGCCTAAGTGGGGTGTACTCGACGCACCACCACAGCCCTTTGAGGTTCGTCTGACCTCGATGTCGCCGACGTTTGTGGAGGGCGAATGCATCCTCGTCGATAAGATCACGCCGCGGTTCGACGATTACGAGTACGGCGACGTCGTGGTGTTTGAGGCTCCAGACGGAACCGGCGGCGGCGAGGACTTCCCCTTCATCAAGCGCGTCGTCGGTCTGCCGGGGGATACAATCCAACTGGAGAACGGACGGGTCTTTGTGACTCAGTCAGGAGGACTGCCAGTCCGCATCGAAGAGTCGTACGTGAGCCGCGGTCCAGATGGCTCGGCGGCGCCAACCCTCTGCCCCCGGCCGAGCTGTCCGGATCACTGGGTGGTTCCGGACGGTTCCTACTTCGTCATGGGCGAT
>JBBSLF010000110.1:0-5347 GCA_038255505.1 Candidatus Limnocylindria bacterium | reverse complement strand
CTTGATCCCCGAGATCGGCCAGGAGGGTCAGCGCAAGCTGCTGGACGCGAAAGTGCTGCTCATCGGCGCCGGGGCGCTCGGCTCGCCGTCCGCGCTGTACCTGTCGGCGTCGGGCGTGGGCACCATCGGCCTGGTCGATGACGACCTGGTGGAGGAGTCCAACCTCCAGCGCCAGGTGCTCCATGGGGCGGATCGGCTGGGCATGCGCAAGGTCGACTCGGGCGAGCTGACCATCCGCGGCTTGAACCCGGAGACCGTCGTGGTCAAGCACGCCGAGCGGCTCGATGCCGGCAACGTGGAGCGGCTCATCGGTGGCTATGACGTCATCGTCGACGGCACCGATAACTTCGACACGCGCTACGTCCTCAACGATGCGGCCGTGAAGCTGCGCAAGCCCGTGGTCCACGGCTCGATCTACCGCTGGGATGGCCAGATCACGACGTTCGTGCCATTCGAGGGCCCGTGCTACCGCTGCATGTACCCGACCCAGCCCCCGGATGAGCTGGCGCCGGCCTGTTCCGTCGCGGGGGTGCTGGGCGTGCTGCCGGGGATCATCGGCCTGCTGCAGTCGAACGAGGTCTTCAAGCTCATCCTGGGCGCGGGCGACACGCTCGCCGGGCGCCTGCTGATGTTCGATGCCATGGGCACGTCGTTCGACGAGGTCCGCATCTGGCGTGATCCCGCCTGCCCTGCCTGCGGCGAAGGCTCGCCTTACGACGAGGAACCCACGTGAGCACGATCCGAATCCCACCCGTCCTACGCGAGAACACCGATGGCAGTCGCACGGTCAACGTGACCGGCGCGACCGTCAGCGCGGCGCTTGACGAGCTGTTCGCCCAACACCCCGCGCTGCGTGATCGCGTCACGACCGACGGGAAGCTCTCCGAGTTCATCAATGTGTATGTCAACGATCGCGATGTCCGTTACCGCGATGGCCTCGACACGACGGTTGGCGCGGACGACACGATCATCCTGTTGCCCGCCATGGCCGGAGGCTCGCGCTAGACCGATGCCGGCAACGGTCGGCGCGGCACCTGATCTCGTCGCCGCCATCGGCAATACGCCGATGGTCGAACTGCGCAGGTTGGCGCCGCATGACGGCGTTCGCCTGTTCGCCAAGCTCGAGGGCAACAACCCGACAGGGAGCGTCAAGGATCGCGTGGCGCGCGCCATGATCGAGTCCGCGCTCGCGGACGGCTCCCTGCAACCTGGGCAGACCATCCTGGAGCCCTCGAGCGGCAACACCGGTATCAGCCTGGCCATGATCGGGTCGCGCCTGGGTCACCCGGTCCGGATCGTGATGCCCGACAACACAACTCCCGAGCGCGAGCAGCTGTTGCGCCTCTATGGAGCCGAGATCGTCCTCTCGCCGGGTGCGGAGGGCAGTAATGGCGCCATCCGCATGGCCCAATCCCTGGCCGATGCCGACTCGCGCCTGTTCATGCCGTACCAGTACGGCAACGAGGCCAATCCCCGCGTTCACTTCGAGACGACCGGCCCCGAGATCCTGGAGCAGGTGCCGGAGATCGATGTCTTCGTCGCCGGGCTCGGAACGGGCGGCACGTTGACGGGCGTAGGTCGGTTTCTCAAGCTCCGGCGGCCCGGCGTGCGCATCATCGCCGCCGAGCCCCTACCCGGGGAGGGCGTGCAGGGACTTCGCTCGCTCGACGAGGGGTTCGTCCCGCCGGTGCTTGACGAATCGGTCCTCGATGACAAGTACCTCGTCAACAATCACGACGCGGTGATCGGTCTTCGACGGTTGCTGCGCGACGAGGGCATCTTCGCTGGCCTGTCATGCGGGGCGGCCGTGGCGGTGGCGGTGCGTGTGGCGCGCGACATGGAAACCGGGTCGGTCGTCGTGCTGTTGGCTGATGGCGGCTGGAAGTACCTCTCGGCCGATCTCTGGACGCGCGATCTCGATGAGCTCGAGGACGAGCTGGAAGGTTCACTGCTGTGGTGAGCGCCGGCCTCACGATTTCTCCGGGGCTTGCGGACGAGCTGCTGGCCCATGCGCGAGCCGAGGTGCCGAACGAGGCCTGCGGGCTGTTGTCGGGCGACGAGGCCAGCGGCCGAGCGACGGCGTATCACCCCGCCCGCAACGCCGATCAGAGCCCGTACGTGTACACGGTCCATCCCGATGATCTCCTGCGCATCGTGCTTCGCATCGATGACGACGGAGAGGACCTGGTCGCGATCTTCCACTCGCACACCCATACGCCCGCGGTCCCATCGCCGACCGATCGACGGCAGGCTCGCTACCCGGGCGCGTTCTACCTGCTCGCCAGCCTGTCCGATCCCGATGCGACGCCGGCCCAAGCGCTGCGCGCCTGGCGCATCACCGATGGAGAGAGTCGCGACGTGCCGCTGCACATCGGCTGACTCAGCAGTTGGTGTATTCCTCGTCCACGATGGTGCCAGTCCGAGCGTCGACGGTCAGTTCAGCCGCGCACGATCCCTCCTCGCCACCGGATCGGTAGCTGAGGGCGAACGAATCCTCCTGCGGGGGAGGGAGCCATCGCGCCGTGGTCAGCATCAGGTCATCCAGCGCACCGCCGTCGTCCTCGGCACGCGCCAGCGCATCCAGATCTTCGACCAGGTCCTCCGGCAGTGCCCGCAGCTCGGCGCCGACGACCCTCACTTCGCCCGTCGAGCCGTCGACCTCGAAGATCCACAGGTCTTCGCCGACCCCGTCGTTCCGCGATCCCGCGACTTCGAGTGTGCAGGTGTTCGATCCGCACGAGCCGCCGATGGACGTCGCGTCCCATGCGCCGCCATCGAAGGTCCACATCGCATCGGCGAGAAGCGCCGCGATGGCATCGGTCTGGAGGACGTCAGGAACTCCGTCCGGCCGTGTGGAAGTGCGCATCTCCTCGAGGAGGGCTTCGGGGTCGAACGGTTGTCCGGGATCGGGAAGTTCCAGGCCCGCTTCGGATGGCGCGGGGGTGGTGGTCGCGGCCAGCGTCGGAGTGGCTGATTCACTAGCCGTCGCGGATCCCGACGGAGATGGCGAGGTCGAGGGCGCGGGGGCCGGCGCGCAGGCCACCACCAGGATGGCGAGCCCCGCGGCCATGGCCCGCACGTCAGTTGGCGAGCGCACGGCGCAGGAAGGCGGCCATCTGCTCGCGCAGCACGGCGCTACTGGGACAGAAGGTGGTGTCGCTGCAGCCACGCGTGATGTCGGAGGCAGCGAGGGCGTTGATCCGCGCTTCGTGGATCGAGTCACTGTCGTCGGAGTAGTAGTCGCGGCTGGTGGGTGGCAGGTTGAGCGCACGCACCAGGAAGGTGGCCATCTGCTCGCGGGTGACCGTGCCATCCGGACAGAATCGGGTCCCGCCGCAGCCAACCGTGATGCCGGACGCGGCCAGGGCATTGATGCTGGAGTGATGCTTGTTGGTGTTGTCGTCGCTGAAGTAGTCGCGGCTCGTCGAGGGCAGATCCAGCGCCCGAACCAGGAACGTGGCCATCTGCCCGCGAGTGACCTCGCCCCTCGGGCAGAATCGGCCCGCACCGCAGCCGACCGTGATGCCCTCTCCCGTGATCCACAGGATGTCGGAATAGAACTTCGAGCCGTCAGTGTCGCCATAGGGGCTCGTCAGGGCCCAGGCCAGCCCGTAAGGCTCCTCGGCCGCATCGAATCGGTCGTGGCGCACCGTGATGCGCATGGTGCCGGTGCTCGTCGCGGTCACCTTCACCGTCTCGAAGGAGTTGTCGAAGGAATAGGACCCGACCGTCGTGCCGTTCGGCTGTCGCACGACGAGATCCAGGTCGGCCATGAGGTTGTCCGCCTTGCCCGTGTTCGATCCGCCGGATGTGTGGCTGCTCCAGGCGAGCGACACCTGGAGTTGCTGGCCCGCGATGACGGGAACGTCGCGCGTGACTGTGTCACCGGAGCGCATGGCCCCAAACGTCCAGCCTCCGTAGGGCCCGTTGTCGAGCGCCCGGTTCGACCAGAGCGCGGACGCGCTGCCGACCCCCTCGTGGTCCGCGCTGTACCCACCTCCAGGCATTGGGCTGCGCCGAAGCGCGCCGGCCATGAGGATGGCCCGCGTTGCCTCCGGCCATGTCACCAAACTGGGCTGCCTTGCGATCAGCTGTGCTGCGACTCCCGCCACGATCGGGCTGGCCACGCTGGTCCCATCGCCAATGGTGCCGTTGGCGGTTCGCACGTTGACGGCCGGCGCCGACAGGTTGGGCTTGTTGTAGTCACCGTGCTGGTTCCAGGACGCATCGGTCCGGTCGCGATAGTTCGCGCCATTTGAGCCGGGTACATACCACAGCCGGTCGTCGCCCACGCCGCCGGTGTTGCGGTCGTCGACGCCGCCCACCGTCAGCACGTTGTAGCCCGTGCCCGGCGAGACGACGTCCCAGTTGCCGAAGGTCCCGTAGTTGCCGGAAGCCGCGACGACCAGGCGCCCGTCCTCCCAGCCGATGGAGTCGAAGTAGCGACGGGCCTCATCCGCGCCGGTCGCGGTGTCCTGGCCGATGCTGGCGTTGATGACATCGGAATCGCCGCCGCCCGGAGCGACCGCCCAGTCGGCGGCGGCGATGATGGCGCGATCGGTCGATACACTGGGCGAAGCGTAGCCGCCCGTGCTGGCGCTGACGATGTCGGCACCCGGCGCCACGCCGGCCCACGTAGAGTTCCGGCTGCCGATGGCGCCCGCCACCCAGGTCGGATGGACGCCGGTCACCTTCTGCCCGGTCGTGCTGTAGCTTGCGACGACCTGGCCGGCGAGGTCGCCCGAGGTCGCCACGTTGTGATACTCGACCACGGCGACGCGAACCCCGTTGCCCTGGTCACCACTTCCGCTGGTCCAGTTCGCCCCGACGCCCGGGCCGGCGGAGGTCATTGACGTGCGCCATGTGCTCTCGAGTCCCAGGCTGAGCACCTCGGCGCGTTCAGCCACGGCGGCAACACTTCCCGCCGGCAGATCGACGAACACCAGGGGCGCCGACGTGCTGGCGTAGGCGACCGTGCCTCCCAGATGTTCGATCTGCGCCCGGAACGTCTTGGCCGCCGCGGCGTATGCGCCGCTGCGTGCCTCCCACAGCTCGCCGCGGATGGTGCGTGCCTGCTCGAGCGTCCCGACGATCGGACGCCCTGCCAGCCACTCGACTTCCGGATGCGCCTGCTGAACGGGTGCCCCGGTGTCGGAGGTGTCGACGTCGAGCCAGACAGCCAGGGGTAGGGTCTTTGCCGGAGCAACCTTCCCGACGACGGCGAGCAACGATGCATCTGCCTTGCGATCCAGCTGCGGAAGCACATCCAGTGATCGCTTCACCGCCTGCTCCAGGACTGTCACCGAGCCGACGGCGCCTTGTGCGGACCGATACGAGCTGTGGATCT
>JBBSLF010000109.1:0-5509 GCA_038255505.1 Candidatus Limnocylindria bacterium | reverse complement strand
CGGTGAATCAACCGGACCGCTCACAGGTGCTGAGCGGGGCAGTGGGAACCGTCACGGTCAGGTATCGCACGTCGAATGACGTGGCCGGAACCATCGCGGCCCAGGCATTCGTGGCGACCGTGGACCTGTCCGAGTACGAGATGGAGCTCGCCCCCGAGGTGCAGGTGCTCGACATCGAAGTCGTTGCCCTGACGGATGGGATCGAGATCCTGTCGGTCGAGCCACCGGACGTGCGCGTCGCCATCGACGAGCTCGAAACCAAGACGGTACCGATCGAGTTGGATGCTGGCATTGTTCCCGATGGCCTCGAGATGGACGATCCGGTGATGAGTCAGGACGAGGTCGAGGTGCGCGGCGCGGCATCGGTCGTCGGCCTGGTTGATCGCGCTGTGGCACGCATCCGGATCGATGGATCGGGCATCGACTTCAATAATCCGGTCAACCTCGTCGCCGTCGACGCGACGGGTCAGGAGGTCGGCGCCGGCCTGATCGACATTGAGCCCGAGACGATCTCGGTCCAGATCGACGTGCGGTTCACCGAAACCACCCAGACCGTCTCGATTCGGCCCGATATCACTGGCACCCCGGCTCCAGGGTTCGCGCTCTCTTCGTTGAGCATTGATCCGCCGTTCGTTACGCTGCGTGGCCTCCCCGATGCGCTCACCGGTATCACCGAGGTTCTGACCGAGCGGATCAGCATCGACGGGTCGTCGAGCACCGAGGAATTCGAGGCGCAGCTCATCCTTCCCGACGGCACCCGGCTCGAGTCCGGTGACGAGCCGCTGGCCGATGTCATCGCCACGATCGTGCCATCGGTCTCGAGCCGCACCTTCGTCGTGGGCGTGGTGTGTCAGAACGCCGGTGACAACGCGTGTCTGCCCAGCCTGGAACAGGTGTCGGTGACGATCGAGGGACCCGGAGAGGTGCTGGCGCAGCTCTCAGCCGGTGACCTGACGCCGATCGTCGACGCCACTGGCCTTGCCGCCGGGACGCACACCCTGACGCCTGCCATCGTCGGACTGCCGGACGGCGTTGAGCTGCTCATGATCAGCCCGGGCAGCATCTCGGTCGTGATCGAAGAACCGGCCACGCCGGAGCCTGCCACGCCCGAGCCGACCACGACGCCCGAGCCCTAGATGGGGCGTCGCCGCTTTGGGACCGATGGTATTCGTGGCGAGGTCGGGGTGGACGTCACGGCTGATCTCGCTCTCGCGCTCGGACGTGCGGTTGGCCACCGCTTTGGTGGACCGGGGCGCTCCGTCGTGCTCGGCCGTGACCCGCGTCGCTCCGGCGAGATGCTCGGCGCGGCGCTCGGTGCCGGACTCGTCGCGACCGGGACCGATGTCGTCGATCTCGGCATCGTCACCACGCCGTGCCTCGTGCACGCCAGCGCGGACCCGGCGTTCGCCGCCGGCGTCATGGTCTCGGCCTCCCACAATCCGGCCCGCGACAACGGGCTCAAGGTCGTCGCCGGCGGACGCAAAGTCGATGACAACGTCGAGGCCGACCTCGAGCGCCTGATCGACGATCCCGTCGCGATCCCGACACGACCGAATCACGAGCTCGGGCGCCTGCGAACCGATCGTGGCGCGATCGAGACGTACCGGCGCACGTTGGAAGACGTTGCTGGTGAGGCATTCGTCGGCTTGCGCCTTGGTATTGATTGCGCGAACGGCTCGGCCGCCGTCATCGCCCCCGACCTGTTTCGATCACTCGGCGCCGAGGTCACGGTCCTGTTCGACACGCCGGATGGCTCGAACATCAACGATGGCTGTGGGTCGACACACCCGGAGCGGCTGGCCGAGACCGTGGCGGCAGCCGGCCTGGAGATCGGTCTCGCCTTCGACGGCGACGCGGATCGACTCATTGCGGTCGACGAGCGCGGCAGCCTGGTGGATGGCGACGCGGTGATGGGCATTTGTGCTCTCGAGATGCTCACCGCCGGCACCCTGCGCAACAACGTCTTGGTGGCGACCGTCATGAGCAACGGCGGGCTTCAGCGCGCCATCACGGAGGCCGGAGGCAGGATGGTCGTCACCGCGGTAGGAGATCGGAATGTGTTCGAGGCCATGGAGCGTGAGGACGCCACCTTGGGTGGTGAGCAGTCTGGCCACATCATCTTCCGCAACCGTGCCCTGACCGGCGATGGGCTGTTGACCGGCATCGAGCTCGTACGTGCCATGAGGACGGCCCGGGCGCCACTGTCAGAGCTCGCCGCACGCATTCCGAGGCTTCCGCAGGTGATGATAAACTCAGCCGCCCGCGATCGCGATGTCTGGGAGTCGGATCCGGAGTTCGCCAGCGCAGTTGCGCGGGCCACGGCGAAGATGGGCAAGCGCGGACGAGTGCTGGTTCGCCCGTCCGGCACGGAGCCGAAGATCAGGATCATGGTCGAGGGTGACGACGCAGGCGAGATCGACGAAATTGCCCGTGAGCTGGCGGCTCTCGCAGAGTCACGATTGAACTGACGCCGGACGCCGGCGAGGAGGACCTATGTGCGGCATCGTCGGCTACGTCGGGCCACGTGATGCGGCTCCCATCCTGATCGAGGGGCTGCGCCGCCTCGAGTATCGGGGATATGACTCTGCTGGAATCGCGGTGCTCACCGATGATGGGGAAGTCTTCATCGAGAAGAAGGCCGGCAAGCTCAACAACTTGACCGAGCACCTCAACGGCGATGCCCCGGCGGGTCAACCGGGCATCGGTCATACGCGCTGGGCGACGCATGGCAGCCCGAACGACGTGAACGCCCATCCGCATGCCGATTGCAGCGGCAAGCTGGCGCTCATCCACAACGGCATCATCGAAAACTACGCCGAGATCAAGGCGCGCCTCGCGGCCGAAGGCCATCGGTTCAGCTCGGAGACCGATACCGAGGTCCTTGCCCACCTGGTCGAGACAAAGTACCGGGGCGACCTGGTGGAGGCCGTTCGCGAGGCACTCAATGAGGTGCGCGGGGCGTACGCCATCGGCGTCATGCATACCGATCATCCGGACCGCATCGTGGGTGCTCGCATGAACGTGCCGCTCATCGTCGGGCTTGGCGACGGTGAGGGCTTTCTGGCCAGTGATGTCCCGGCCATCCTGGAGCACACCAAGCGGGTGGTGATCCTGCACGAGGGCGACATCGCCGACGTGACGGCGAACGGGACACGAATCCTGTCGCTCGACGGAAGCGCGGTCGAGCGCGATGTGACCGAGATCCACTGGACCATCGAGGCCGCCGAGAAGGGCGGATTCCCGCACTTCACGCTCAAGGAGATCTACGAGCAGCCACACGCCATCCAGGAGAGCCTGCGGGGACGAGTGACTTCCCGCGGGGAGGTGACGCTGACCGAGCTGGATGCCATCGCCGATCGGCTCGCCAGCATCGAGCGCGTGTACGTGGTCGGATGTGGAACGGCCAGCTACGCAGCGCACGTGGCTGCGTACCTGATCCAGGAATGGGCAGGCCTGCCCGCCACGATGCAGGTCGGGTCGGAGATGCGGTACAGCCCACCTCCGATCGACGAGCGCACGCTGGTCATCGGCGTCAGCCAATCGGGCGAGACGGCGGATACCCTTGCCCCGCTCAAGATCGCCGAGGAGCGCGGCGCGCTCGTCATCGTCGTCACCAACGTCGTCGGCAGTGCCATCACGCGCCAGGCCGATGCCGTCTGCTATCTCCAGGCGGGTCCGGAAGTCGCGGTGGCCAGCACGAAGGCCTTCGTGACCCAGGTGCTCGTCCTCCAGATGATCGCGCTGCACCTTGCGCGCGCGCGGGGCACACTTTCGGCAACCCAACTGCGCACGTATGGCCAGTCGCTGCGCAGTTTGCCGCGCCTCGCAGCTGAAACGCTGAAGCTTGCGCCGCAGATCAAGAAGCTCGCGCAGCGATATTCAAAGGTACGCGACTTCATCTTCATCGGTCGCGGTGTCGGGTTTCCGATTGCGATGGAGGGCGCCCTGAAGCTCAAGGAGCTCAGCTACATCCATGCCGAAGGTTACGCCGCCGGTGAGCTGAAGCATGGCCCGATCGCGCTGCTCGACCCTGAGACGCCGCTTGTGGCGATCGCGACAAAGGGGGCGATCTACGAGAAGGTGGTCAGCAACGTGGCCGAGGCCCGCGCAAGGTCCTCGCCGATCATTGCCATCGCCACCGTGGGCGACGATCAGATCGATCGCTATGCGCACGACGTGATCTACGTGCCGGAGACGCCAGAGGCGATCAGCCCGGTGATTGCCGTGCTCCCCCTCCAGCTGCTGGCGTACGAGATGGCGGTGGCACGCGGCACCGATGTTGATCAGCCGCGGAACCTGGCCAAGTCGGTCACGGTCGAATAGCGCTTTCGCGCGTCCTGTTATGAGCCGCCATGAGATCGGGATCGACCTGTGCGACATCGATCGCGTGGTGGCCGTCCTCGCGCGCTTTCCCGATCGATTCCGCGAACGCGTGCTCACCGAGCACGAGCAGCGGTACTGCGGTCGGAGGGTCGAGCGCATCGCGGGGCGATGGGCCGCGAAGGAGGCGATCAGCAAGGTACTCGGGCTCGGCGTGCGCGGGGTCGGCTGGCGAGAGATCGAGATCCTCCCCAATCGCGCCGGTGCGCCACAGGTGACGCTGCATGCTCGCGCGGCCGCGCGTGCCCGCGACCTGGATCTCGACGAGGTCAGCGTTTCGATCTCGCACGAGCGCCGGATGGCCGTCGCGGTCGCCGTCGCGCATCGGCGGCACGGCTAGCACATGACCAGCCGAGCATCGGCGATCACCCAGCGCTGGGTCGCGCGTAATCTCCCCGCGCGCCCGGAGCGCGCCCACAAGGGGGACTTCGGTCGGGTGCTCGTGATCGCCGGATCGATCGACTATCCGGGCGCGGCCCTGCTGGCGGCACTGGGCGCCATGCGCGCCGGCGCCGGGGTCGTGCGGGTGGCCGCGGCCGAGTCGGTCGTCGCCCGCGTGTCGGGAACCATTCCGGAGCTGACCTGGATGGCGCTCGACGAGGAGGCACCCGGCCTCATCGCCCCCGGCGGCTGGCGGCGGGTCACCACCGAGTCGGACGGGTATGACGCCGTGCTGATCGGCCCTGGCCTCGGCCGCCAGCCAGCGACGTTGCGCCGCACACGCCAGCTGATCGGCAGCCTCACGCCGCCGACGGTGGTGGATGCCGATGGCCTGAACGCATTGGCCGATGGCTCTCGCTGGTGGCAGGCGCTTCGAGCGCCGCTCGTCCTGACGCCGCATCCGGGCGAGTTCGCGCGCCTGACCGGAGAGGCGGCGCCGTCGGGGGATGATGACGCGGGCCGTGCCTCTGCGGCGGCGGCAGCCGCGCTGCGATGGGGCCAGGTCGTCGTGCTCAAGGGAGCGCACACCGTTGTTGCGGAGCCTGGCGTCGAGCCGCTGCAGTCCGAGATCGCGTCGCCGGCGCTCGCAACGGCCGGCAGCGGCGACGTGCTGGCCGGCGTCATCGTCGCCTTCCTCGCCGCGGGCGTGTCGCCGGCCGTCGCGGACGGGTGCGGGGTGGCCGTCCAT
>JBBSLF010000108.1:0-5543 GCA_038255505.1 Candidatus Limnocylindria bacterium | reverse complement strand
TCGCCTGCTTGGCATCCGCGCAAGTGCGTCAACCGATGAGATCACCGCTGCCTGCCGGCGCCTGGCTCGTACGTTCCATCCGGATCGGAATGGCTCCGAGCGCGCGAATGCCGAGATGCAGGTCGTCAACGCCGTTCGCCGCGTCATGACCGATCCGGAAGCGCGAGCCATCTACGACCGAGAGCGGTCGCGATTCCAGGCTGAGCTGGCTCGCCCGACTCGGCCGATGCGCGAATCGTGGCCGCCGATACAGGTGAGTCGCCATGCGCGGTCGCCCGGTTCGCGATATGCCCGCGCGGTCATGATCGGGCTGCGGACGACGCTCGTGGAGCTGGCACCCACGCGATGCCAGGGGTGCCGCATCGTGATCGAGCGCGACGACGCCTATTGCGCCGCCTGCGGAACTCCGCTCCTCACCGGCGGCTGATGGGCACGCGGCATCCGCGGCCGAAATATCGCCGAATCCTGGCCAAATTTGGCGCATCCGGACGCGCCGAAGGCTAGGCGTAGAGTGGGTGGACGCGCTCCGGATCGATCTCGAGGTCGGTGATGGCGCGCTTGAGCTCGTCGGGCGTGGACTTGCCATCGACGCACAGCGCGTGGAGCGCCGCGTAGGCGATGTGCTCGGCGTTGACCTCGAAGTGCTCGCGCAGCGCTTCACGCGTGTCGGAGCGACCGAAGCCATCGGTGCCGAGCACGGTGAAGGGCCGATCGATCCAGCGCGCCACCATGTCGGGCACGGCCTTCATGTAGTCCGTGGCGGCGACGATCGGTCCCTCGGATGGATCCAGGCACTGGCGCAGGTATGAGACGCGCTGCTGAGAGTCCGGATGGAGGCGGTTCCAGCGTTCGACGTCCAATGCGTCGTTGCGCAGCTGCTGGAAGCTCGTCGCGCTCCACAGGTCGGCGGCCACGTCGTAGCGTTCGGCGAGGATCTGCTGTGCGCGCAGCGCCTGCAGAAGGATGGAGCCGGATGCCAGCAACTGGACGCGGCGAGTCCCGCCGTCAGCTGACTTGAACCGATACAGGCCACGCAGCACGCCATCCTCGGCTCCATCCGGCTTGGCCGGCTGTGCCCAGTTTTCGTTGTACAGCGTGATGTAGTAGAAGGCGTCGTCGGCGCGCTCGCCGTACATGCGGTCGATGCCCTCGCGCACGATGATCGCCAGCTCGTAGGCGAACGCCGGGTCGTAGGCCAGGATGTTCGGGACGGTGCTGGCCAGGACGTGCGAGTGGCCGTCGTCGTGCTGGAGCCCTTCGCCGGTCAGGGTCGTGCGCCCGGCGGTGGCGCCCATCATGAATCCGCGGCCGCGCGCGTCGCCGAACGCCCAGATCTGATCACCCGTCCGCTGGAAGCCGAACATGGAGTAGAACGTGTAAAACGGGATCATCGGCTCACCCCAGGTGGCGTAGGCGGTGCCCGCGGCCTGGAAGGAGGCCATGGACCCGGCCTCCGTGATGCCCTCTTCCAGGAGCTGGCCGTCCTTCTTCTCGAGGTAGCTGAGCAGGAGCTCCTTGTCGACCGCCGTGTAGCGCTGGCCGAGCGGGTTGTAGATCCCGACCTCCTTGAAGAGGGGATCCATGCCGAAGGTCCGAGCCTCGTCCGGGATGATCGGGACGATGCGCCTGCCCATCTCCTTGTCGCGCACGAGGTTGCGAATCAGGCGGCTGAAGGCCATGGTCGTGCTGGCCGGTCGGTCGGAGCCGGCAAAGAAATCGGTGAAGGAGGTGTCCTCAGGTGCCGCCAGTGCCTTCGGAACGACCACGCGTCGCGGCACCGATCCGCCCAGCTGTCGGCGGCGCTCCATCATGTACTGGATCTCGGGCGCATCGGCTCCGGGGTGGTAGTACGGCGCTTCCTTGAGTTTGTCGTCAGGGATCGGCAGCTCAAGCCGGTCACGGAAGACCTTCAGCTCATCGGCGGTGAGCTTCTTGGCCTGATGCGTGACGTTGCGCCCCTCGATCCCGGGACCGAGCGTCCAGCCCTTGACGGTCTTGGCCAGGATGACGGTGGGTGCGCCCTTGTGCTCGACCGCCGAGCCATAGGCGGCGTAGACCTTGCGGTAGTCATGGCCGCCTCGACGCAGCTTCATCAGGTCGTCGTCGGGGAGGTGCTCGACCAGGCCGCGCAGCCGGGGATCCGGACCGAAGAACTGTTCGCGGATGGTGGCGCCGTCGCTGACCGCCATGCGCTGGTAGTCGCCGTCGAGGGTCTCGTTCATCTTGCTGAGCAGGACGCCGTCCTTGTCGCGCGCCAGCAATTCATCCCATTCGCGCGCCCAGATGACCTTGATCACGTTCCAGCCCGCACCCCGGAAGACGGCCTCGAGCTCCTGGATGATCTTGCCGTTGCCGCGCACCGGTCCGTCCAGGCGCTGGAGGTTGCAGTTGACGACGAAGGTGAGGTTGTCGAGGCCCTCGCGGGCGGCCAGGCTGAGGGCACCGGTGGACTCCGGCTCGTCCATCTCGCCGTCGCCGAGGAAGGCCCATACCCGGGCGCCCGACGTATCGGCCATGTCGCGCGCGGCCAGGTAGCGGTTGAAGCGAGCCTGGTACACGGCAGCCATCGGCCCGAGGCCCATGCTCACGGTCGGGAACTGCCAGAAGTCCGGCATCAGCCGCGGGTGGGGGTAGCTCGAGAGGCCAAGCTTCGGCGTGAGCGCCTCGCGGCGGAAATGGTCGAGATTCTCCTCGCTCAGGCGGCCTTCAAGAAAGGCGCGGGCGTAGATGCCCGGCGCCGCGTGGCCCTGGAAGAAGATCTGGTCGCCGGGCCCCTCATCCGAGCCGCGGAAGAAGTGGTTGAAGCCGACCTCGTACAGGCTGGCCGCACTCGCGTAGGTCGAGAGATGGCCGCCGATGCCCTCGAACTTGGTGTTCGCCCGCAGCACCATGGCGAGCGCGTTCCAGCGGATGAGACGGCGGATCTTGAGTTCCAACGCCTCGTCCCCGGGGAAGTAGGGCTCCTGCTCGGGACTGATGGTGTTGATGTAGCGCGTCTGGGTCAGTGTCGGCAGGCCGACCTGGAGCTGGCGCGCGCGCTTGAGCAGCTTGAAGATGATGAAGCGCGCCCGATCCGGACCGACCGCCGCGACCACGTCGTCGAGGGAGTCGATCCACTCCTGGGTTTCCGCCGGATCGATGTCCGGCAGCTGCTGCTTGAATTGGTCAAAGATCTCGTGGATCGGCTGCTGCATGTCCTGTCTATCGTAGCGGCCGATGCGGAATCATGGACAGAGGAACCTCGGGCCGCTGGGCCGCTGGGCCGCTGGGCGGCTGGCCGCCGCGAGCCGCCGCGAGTTGCACCCGGTGCGACTAAAGCCGAAGGAGCCGTCGCTCTGTCGTCGCCTGTTGCACCCGACGACACAGGGGACGTGAGAGCCCAGGTTCGTTCGGTTTTAGTGTCGCCCGGTGCAACAGCGCTGAGGTGCCCAGGTCTGGGCGTGGCATCATCGTGACCGATGCGCACGATCTACCGATCCGAGCCGCCATGGCCGCACCGGGTCCTCATCCTGGGTGGCGGGTTCGCCGGTGTCGAGACCGCCCGCCATCTTGAGAAGCTGACGCGCCAGCGCGATGACGTCGAGATCTGGCTCGTCAGCCGCGAGAACTTCAGCCTGTTCACCCCGCTGCTGCCGGAGGTCTGCTCAGGGAATCTCGAGGCACGCCACTGCGTGACCGCCCTTCGCGCTCAGCTCCGACGACCGTCGAGCTGGGCGCTGACCGCTGACGTCGAGAGCATCGACCTCGATGGGAAGCAGGTGGTCGTGATGGGCGGCGACGGCGAGTCGCATCGGCTCAACTACGACAGCCTGGCGATCGCGCTGGGCGGCGAGACTGCCACCTTCGGTATCAAGGGTATTCACGAATGGGCGGTCGGGATGAAGACGCTGGCCGATGCGTTCGCGCTGCGCAACCGGATCATCGAGATGCTCGAGCGCGCGGAGCTCGAAGCCGATGCGGACGAGCGCGCCGCGCAACTCACCTTCGTGGTCGGCGGCGCCGGGTTCAGCGGCGTCGAGACGGCGGGCGAGATCGAGGACTTCGTGCGGCGCGTCCGCCGTCGCTTCTACCCGAAGATCGCGCATGGGGAGCTGAGCTTTCATATCGTGGAACTCAAGGAGCGTGTGCTCCCCGAGATGCCGGACGACATGGGCGATTACGCGGCGAAGAAGCTTCGGCGGCGCGGCTACGAGATTCACCTTGGCACACCGATGAAGGAGGTCCGCGAGGACAGGGTCGTTATCGGCGATGGGACCTACATCCCGTCGCGCACCGTGGTCTGGACCGGTGGCGTCCAGCCGTCACCGGTGGTGCGTGAGTCGGGGATGGAGACAGATCACGCGGGTCGCGCCCTGGTCAAGCCGACCATGCAGACGAGCCGCGAGGGAGTCTGGGCCATCGGCGACTGCGCCCTGATTCCAAAGGCGGACGAGGAGGGCGCCTTCCATGCGCCGACGGCACAGAACGCGGTGCGCGAGGCGACGCGACTGGCGAAGAACATCGTTGCCTCGATCGACGGGCGGCCCGACCGCGTGCTGCCATTCCGGTACGAGGTGATCGGTACGCTTGCGAGCATCGGCAGCCACACCGGGGTCGGGATCGTGTTCGGCATCAAGGTCAGGGGTTGGCTGGCCTGGTTCATGTGGCGCGGCTACTACTGGAGCCGCGTGCCCGGCCTCGGCGGCAAGGCGCGGGTCGCGCTCGACTGGTTTCTCAACTCGCTGTTCGGCTCGGACCCGGTGCAGCTCAAGGTGGATTATCCGGGCACCGGCGGCATGGGGCCATCCGGTACGCGCCGCCCGCCGCCGCGCTCGGTGGACCCTCGTGCCTGACGGTCGCTAGACTGCGCACGATGTCACGAGAAGAGCGTCGCAACTACGAGCGCATGATGAAGAGCATGGAGCGCGGTCCTGCCGTGCCTCCGGCAGCGAAGGCTCGCGCCGAGCGCACAGCCGCGCGGCGTACCCGTGCGCGCGCGACTGCCGCGGTCACCGCCCCGCCCGGGTCATTCACGACCCGATTCTGGGTGCGATCGCTCGTGATCGCCGCCGCGATGGCGTTTCTCGTGTTCAGCTTCCAATGGCCGGCGATGCCCCGTGCCCTGTACATCGGCCTCATCGTCTTCGGCGTGGTGCTGCTTCTGCTCGTGGGCCTCAGGCTGCTCCAGCGTCGCGCCGCGACCCGTTCCTGACGCCGAGATGGCCGTGATGGGTCTGGCTGCCGCTGTCGGCATCGGCTACCTGCTAGGCGCGATTCCTTCGGGCGTGATCGTTGGCCGCCTCATCGGTGTCGACCCACGCGGCGGCGGGTCCGGGCGCACCGGGACGACGAATACGCTGCGAACCCTCGGGACGGCGGCGGCGGTGATCGTGCTTGTGCTCGATATGGCGAAGGGCGCCGGAGCCGTCCTTATCGGGCACGCCATAGGAGCGTCACTCGATGATCCGCATGCATGGGCGGGATCGATGGCTGGCGTCGCCGCGGTGATCGGGCACGTGCGCTCCATCTTCATCGGCTTCACCGGCGGGCGCTGGGGCAGTGCT
>JBBSLF010000107.1:0-5672 GCA_038255505.1 Candidatus Limnocylindria bacterium | reverse complement strand
GCCGGGCACCCGGCAGCGCGCCGCGTTCGCTGCCCGGCCTCGAGCCCGACGGTCGTCTCAGCATCACCAGTGACGCGGCGCTCGAGCGCAAAGACGGCCCGGGACGCGTGACGATCGTGGGCGCCGGCGCCATCGGCGTCGAGTGGGCCAGCATGTACAGCGACTTCGGCTCCGAGGTCACGCTCGTCGAGTTCGCCGACCGAATCGTGCCGCTCGAAGATCCCGAGATCGGCAAGGAGCTGGCCCGCGTCTTCAAGAAGCGCGGCATCGCCATCCACGCGGCCTCGACCATCGACACCGAGACCATCCGCAAGGATGACCACGAGATCAGCTTCCAGATCGCGGCGCGCGAAGGTGACAAGCGAACGGACGTGACCACCGACGTCATCCTGGTAGCGGTCGGCCGGCGGCCGCTGACCGAGGACATCGGCCTTGAAAGCCTCGATGGCGTCGAGCTCGAGCGCGGCTACGTCAAGGTCGACGAGTTCATGCGCACCGGTGCCGCAAAGATGTACGCCATCGGCGACATCGTTCCCGGCTTTGCCCTGGCGCACGTCGCCAGCCACGAGGCGGTGGTGGCGGTCGAGCACCTTGCCGGCCACGACCCTGAGCCGGTTCATATGGAGCTGATGCCGCGCGTAACGTTCTGCCGGCCGCAGATCGCATCGGTCGGCCTGAGCGAGGACGAGGCGAAGGCCGCCGGTCACGAGGTAAACACGGGTTCTTTCCCCTTCCGTGCACTCGGGAAGGCGACCATCGTCGGCGAGATCGACGGGTTCGCGAAGCTCGTCGCGGATGCGAAGACCGGTCGCCTGCTCGGCACGCACATCATCGGGCCGCACGCCGGGGACCTCATCGCGGAACCGACGTTCGCGCAGATGGTGGAAGGCACCGCGGCCGAGATCGCCATGAGCGTCCACGCCCACCCGACCCTGCCCGAGGTGCTCCCCGAGGCCGCCCTGGCGGTCGACGGCGCGCCGATCCACGTCTGAGGAGGGAAGCACCGATGGCCGAGACCGATACCAAGCCACGGCACGCCGAGCTGGGCCTCAGCGACGACGACGTCCTGGGCATGTACCGCGCCATGCTGCTGGCCCGCGCGGTCGATGAGCGCATGTGGCTCATGCAGCGCGCCGGCAAGATCGCCTTCATCATCAGTGGCCAGGGGCACGAAGGCGCGCAGGTCGCAACCTCGTGGCCGATGCGCTCCGGAAAGGACTGGATGGCGCCGTTCTATCGGTCGATTGCCAGCGCCATGACGTTCGGGATGACGGCCGAGGACATCATCTCCGCTCACCTCGCCAAAGGCGACGACGTCAGCTCCGGCGGACGGCAGATGCCGGGCCATTACGGGGGCGCGCCGTATAACATCGTGTCCCTGTCCAGTCCGGTCGGCGCGCAGGTGCTCCATGCGGTCGGCATCGCCATGGGCGCCTGGGTCAAGGGCGATGACGTCGTCGCCATGACCCAGTTCGGCGAGGGCACAGCCAACCAGGGCGAGATCCACGAGGCCATGAACTTCGCCGGGGTTCACAAGCTGCCCGTCATCTTCGTGTGCGAGAACAACGGCTACGCGATCAGCGTTCCGCTCGACCGCCAGGTGGCCGGCGGCTCCGTGGCGGCACGCGCGGCCGGCTACGGCATGCCGGGCGTGACGGTCGACGGCGGGGATGTGCTGGCCTGCTACGCCGCCGCCAAAGAGGCGCACGACCGCGCGGTGCGAGGCGACGGCCCCACCCTGATCGAGGCCAACGTCGTTCGTCTGACCTCTCATTCATCCGATGACGACCAGCGCCGCTACCGCGATCCCGCCGAGGTCGATCAGCTCAAGGAGCGGGACCCGATCCCGATGTTCGCCAACGAGCTGCGCGCCATCGGCGTACTCACCGACGAGCTTGACGAGCAGATCAGGGCGGAGATCAAGGCCGAGGTGAACGATGCCAACAAGCGGGCCGAGGCCCGCCCGGAGCCGACGACCGCTGACGCCCACGAGCGCGTCTATGCCGATCCGATCCCCGGCGGCGGAACTGCGACCGCGATGGAACCCCTGAGCGGCACGGAGGGTCACTGACATGCCCGAGCTCAACATTCTCGAGGCCATCCGCATCGCCATGGACGAGGAGATGGAGCGCGACGGACGCGTCATGATCCTCGGCGAAGACGTTGGCAAGAAAGGCGGCGTCTTTGGCGCCACCGAAGGACTCTGGGCCAAATACGGTGATAAGCGCGTGCTCGACACGCCGCTGACCGAGGGCATGATCGCCGGTGCCGCCATGGGGGCTGCCGTCTACGGCCTGCGGCCGGTGGCGGAGATGCAGTTCGCCGACTTCGTGTATCCCGCCTTCAACCAGATCGTGTCCGAGATCAGCCGCCTCCACTATCGCTCGAACGGCACGTTCAGCGCCCCGATGGTGATCCGCATGCCATACGGCGGCGGCGTCCACGGCGCGCTCTATCACTCGCAGTCGAACGAGGCGTACTTCACCCATACCGTCGGGCTCAAGGTCGTGGCGCCCGGTACGCCAGCCGACGCCAAGGGCCTGCTCAAGGCAGCCATCCGCGATCCAGATCCGGTGATGTTCTTCGAACACAAGAAGACGTATCGGCTGTTCAAGGCGGAGGTGCCGGACGGCGATACGGTGGTCCCCATTGGCAAGGCGATCGTGGCACGTCCCGGCAAGCACCTGTCAATCTTCTGCTACGGATTCATGCGCACCTGTGCCCTCGAGGCAGCTGAGACACTCGCCCGCGAGGACGGCATCGAGGCCGAGGTCGTCGACCTGCGCACCCTGCGTCCGCTCGACATCGACTCGATCCTTGGCTCCGTCACCAAGACCGGTAAGGCGCTGGTGGTCCATGAAGCCAACCGCTTCGGCGGGTTCGGCGCCGAGATCGCCGCCGAGATCAGCGAGAAGGCGTTCGAGCATCTCGATGGCCCAGTCACCCGCCTGGCGGGACCCGAGGTACCCGGCGTGCCCTACCATCACTCCCTCGAGGATTGGTACATGATCGGTCCCGCGCGCATCGTGGACGCGGCGCGAACGCTGGCCGCCTACTGACCGAGTGAGCCAATTTCGCGGCATACAGCTCGCGGCCGCAATATCGTCACGTACCAATGACCGTCGGCTTAGGCCGGCCGAACAGCCGTGCGAGCGTGGCGGGATGCGACCCCACGCTCAACCGGAACACAACCATCCCATGCATGGCCCTGCGAAGCCGCGTAAGCCGAAGGTCATTGGTATCTGACAAACTGGCACGATCACCATCACAGGACACAGACCCGTCGCGACGCGACCGTAAGGAAGGCGTAACGCATGGCAACCACCATCAAGATGCCCCAGCTGGGCGAATCGGTCACCGAAGGCACCATCGAGCGCTGGCTCGTCAAGGAAGGTGACACCGTCGAGCAGTACGACCCGCTGTTCGAGGTCGTGACCGACAAGGTCAACGCCGAGGTGCCCGCCGAGATCGCCGGCACCGTGTCGAAGATCCTCGTGCCCGATGGCGAAACCGTCGCGGTCGGTACGCCCGTCGCGGAGATTGACGCCGATGGCGCCGGCGCGGCGTCGGAGGAGCCTTCGGCGGAGGAGCCCGCTCAGGCCGAAACAACGGCCGATGCCGGCCAGCAGGCGGTTGTGCAGCAGGAAGAGGCACCCGCCACCGAGGAGCCGGCACCGGAAGAGGCGCCCGAAGCGAAGGAGCCGCCGGCGCCGCAGGCCGCCGCCGAACCGGCCGTGGCCCAGGCCGCCGCCGAACCGGCCGTGGCCGAGGCCGATGCCGATGCAGAGAGCGGGGGCGATGGGACGGCCCGCATGACCCCAGCCGTGCGACGCCTCGTCCGCGAGCATGACATCGACGTTGCCGGCTTGAAGGGCAGCGGTGCGGGCGGTCGCGTCACCCGCGATGACGTCCTCGCCTTCATCGAGAAGGGCCCTGCCGCCGAACCTGCCGCACAGCAACCATCGGCCCCGTCACAGCCGGAGGCGAAGCCGCAGGCCGCCACTCCGGCGCCCACTTCGGCGGCCAGCCCGGCGCCGGCATCGGTCCCGAGCGCGGCCGGTGGGGACACCGAAGTTCCGCTGTCGCAGATGCGCAAGGGCATCGCGAAGAAGATGACGCAGGTCAAGCAGACGGTCCCGCACGCCTACACCGTGATCGAGGTCGACATGACCAGCGTGGTGCGGTGGCGCGAGGCCAATAACACGGCCTTCAAGGCTCGCGAGGGCGCGTCGCTGAGCTACGTTGCGGTCGTGGTCAAGGCGGTCACCGAGACCCTGCGCAAGCACCCGAACGTCAACAGCCAATTCGCCGATGACAAGATCATCCTCAAGCAGGCCATGAACATCGGGATCGCGGTCGCGGTTGACAACGGGCTGATCGTGCCGGTCATCGCCAACGCGGATCAGCTGAGCATCAGCGGCGTGAACGGCCGCATCCGCGACATCTCGTCACGCGCGCATGCCGGCAAGCTGCGCCTGGACGAGCTGACCGGTGGAACATTCACCGTCAATAACACTGGATGGTTTGGATCGGTCACGTCCATGCCGATCGTCAACGCGCCCGAGGTCGCCATCCTGTCGATGGAGGCGATCGTCAAGCGCGCCCGGGTCATGGAGGTCGACGGCGCGGACGTCATCGCCGTCCGCCACATGATGAACATGACATGCGCGTTCGATCATCGCGTGCTGGACGGCGCCCAGGTCGGTTTCTTCCTGGCCGACATCCGCAAGGCTCTCGAGGAGTGGGACACCGGGACGTCGATCGGGTGATCCGCGCCGCAGTCGACCCACGGCTGCGGCGGGCAATCGACGCGAGTGTCGGCTGGTACGACGATCTCTTCGCGCTGCATGGCGTTGGAGCGACCCTCGACGACGGCGTGTGGAGCGCCATGGGCCCTCCCCCGCCTCTCCACTCCGACGCCGTCGTCGTGGAACCGGCCGTGACCCTCGATCGAATCATGGCGCGGCTCGATGGGCGGCCACACGGTGGATTCAAGGACAGCTTTGCCGCAATCGACGCGGGCGACGCGGGGATGGAGCTGCTGTTCGCCGCAACCTGGATCCACCGGGAGCCCGACGCGCCACGCGATCGCTCGACCGCGAGCGCGTGGTCGATGGTCCGGACGTCCAAGGAGCTCGCCGAATGGACGAGCCACCACGATACCGAAGCAGTCCTCCTGCCGGGCCTGCTGGCGCGGGCGCGCTTCAGCATCCTGGCGCGACGCGAGGAAGGAGCCATCGTCGCGGGCGCCGTGGCGCGCCTGGGCAGCGGCGTCGTTGACGTGTCAAACGTCTATGCCGTGCCGGGCCACTCGGTGGACTGGGCCGAGCTGGCCATGGCCGTCGGCCTGCGGTTCCCCGGACGCCCGCTCGTCGGGTACGAGCGCGGCGACGACCTCGAAGCTTCCATGGCGGGCGGCTTCAAGCCGGTCGGCGACCTTCGGGTGTGGGTCCGCTGACGGATCGACGCGCAGCTCATACTTGTTCGACCACCGCGTGCTGGACGGCGCCCAGGTCGGCTGTTTCAGTACGATATCCTTACGACGCTCGAGGAGTGGGACTCCAGCATGACCATCGGCTGACGTCGGGAGGACCAGCGCGCCACCGATGTGGGCCCATTTCTTGCGGGGCTACAATGGCGGCGCAGACGCCCAATCAACAGAACAGGAGATC
>JBBSLF010000106.1:0-5776 GCA_038255505.1 Candidatus Limnocylindria bacterium | reverse complement strand
CGCGAGGATGGCTATCGGCGCGCGGCGGTGCTGGGAATGGGCGGCTCGAGCCTGGCGCCCGAGCTGTTCGCGCGCGTCTTTGGTTGGGCGGGCGGGGTTGGCGGGAACGGCGCGGCTTCCGCTGATGGCCTTGAGCTGCGCATCCTGGATTCGACACATCCCGACGCCGTGCGCGGCTTCCGATCGTGGGCCTCGGAGCAGCGCACGCTGTTCATCGTCAGCTCGAAGTCAGGCACGACCACGGAGCCGAACGCGTACCAGGCGGCGATGGGGGATATCGCGCCGGCGCTCGACTTCGTGGCCATCACCGACCCCGGCACCGAGCTGGCCGAGCTGGCCCGTGCCCAGGAGTTCCGCGCCATCATCGAGGCGCCCCCGGACGTCGGTGGCCGCTACTCGGCGCTGACCGTGTTCGGACTCGTGCCGGCGGCGCTCAACGGCGTGGATGTCGGCGGCCTGCTGTCGCGCGCGCTTCGGATGGCGGACGCGTGCCGCAACCCGGATGCGGCGCAGAATCCCGGTCTGCGCCTTGGTGCCACGCTGGGCGAGGCAGCCCTGGCCGGGCGCGACAAGCTCACCATTCTGACTTCGCCGCGCCTTGCCGCGTTCGGCGATTGGGCCGAGCAGCTCATCGCCGAGAGCACCGGCAAGGCGGGGAAGGGCATCGTGCCGATTGTCGGCGAGCCCCTTGGTGACCCCGACGCCTACGGCGAGGATCGGTTCTTCCTCCGTCTCCGTTTCGCCGATGACACCGATGAGTGGGCCACCGAGGACCTGCCGGGCGAGGAGATCATCCTGGATGGCCCGCTCGACATCGGCGCCGAGTTCGTGCGCTGGGAGGTCGCCACGGCGACCGCGGGAATCGTTCTCGGCATTGATCCGTTCGACCAGCCCAACGTCCAGGAGAGCAAGGACGCCACAAAGGAGCTGTTGGCCGCATTCCGCGCGAACGGCACCTTGCCCGAGGCCGCGCCGCTCGTCAGTGAGCCGGGTATCGCCGCCTTCGCGGACCCGGCGGTGTTCGGTGTCGCGCCCGTCACGGTGGATGGGGCGGTGCGTGAGCTCCTCGCGCTGCTCGAGGGCGGTCGTGACTATTTCGCCATCCTCGCCTACCTGCCGTCCGACCGCGACGTGGAGGAGCGGCTCCAGCGCATCCGCGCCCGCGTACGCGACACGACCGGTGCCGCGACGACGCTTGGCTTCGGGCCGCGATTCCTGCACTCAACCGGGCAATTGCATAAAGGCGGGCCGGACAGCGGCGTCTTCCTCCAGCTCACCGCCGAGCCATCCAAGGACCTGCCGATCCCCGGCTGGACCGAATCGTTCGGTACCCTGATCGCGGCACAGGCGCTGGGCGACCTGACATCGCTCCAGCGACGCGGCCGACGCGCCCTGCGGCTGCATCTTGCGGACGTGGACGCTGGCCTGTCGTGGCTGGGGCGCGTCGTAGGCGTGTGAGTATGAGAACGCGGCGGGGGATCACGGAGCGGAGGTAGGCAACGGAATGCAGGTCGCAATCTGTGGACTTGGACGAATGGGCGCCGGGATGGCGCGGCGCGCGGCACGTGGTGGCCACGACGTGTTCGCCTGGAATCGAACGGAATCGGTCACGCAGGAAGTGGCAGCAGAGCCGGAGAACGAGGGACGCATCTCCGTCGTCGGATCGATCGAGCAACTGGTCGAGCTCATGGATACGCCACGCCACGTCGTGGTGAGCGTGCCGTCGGGCGCCGCCACCGACGCGATGATCGAGCAACTGGCCGGCATCCTCCAACCCGGCGACGTCATCATCGACTCGGGCAACAGCCGCTTCCATGACTCGAAGCGTCACGCGGAGGAGCTCACAGCAAACAGCATCGAGTGGCTCGACATGGGAGTCTCCGGTGGCGTGTGGGGCCTCGAGGTCGGGTTCTGCGCCATGCTTGGCGGTGAGCGCGCAACCTTCGACCGTTTCGAGCCGGTGGTGCGGACGCTGGCCCCGGAGAACGGCTACCTGTACTGCGGCGCGGCCGGGGCCGGCCATTACACCAAGATGATCCACAACGGGATCGAGTACGGAATGATGCAGGCCTACGGCGAGGGCTTCGACATCCTGCACGCCAGCGACTACGACCTCGACCTCGCCGCCATCGCGAAGATGTGGAACAACGGATCGGTCATTCGGTCGTGGCTGCTCGAGCTGGCGGGGAATGCCTTCGCGAGGGAAGGCAATGACCTGGAGAAGGTCCACGGCTGGGTCGCCGATTCCGGAGAAGGCCGCTGGACGGTCGCCGAGGCGATCGACCACGACGTGCCTGCACCCGTGATCACGTTGAGCCTCCTCCAGCGCTTCCGCAGCCGTCGCGAGCCTGATTCGTATGCCGATCGCGTCCTCGCCGCGCTGCGAAACGAGTTCGGCGGCCACGCCATCAAGGATCGTGGGTGATGTGGCTGGGGTCATGAAACGCGTCGCGGTGCCCGCGGGTGGAGCCTTATGACGACGCGTGGAGTCAACGCGGATGCCGCAGGCCCAAATGCACAAACCAACCCGTTGCGCGAGGGTCTGCGTCTCGAGCGGATGGCGGAACCGTGCACCATGGTCATCTGCGGCGCGACCGGCGACCTCGCGGAGCGGAAGCTGGCGCCGGCGCTCTACAACACGCTTCTCGGCGGCTTCCTGCCGCCTGAATTCACCGTAGTCGGCTTCGCGCGCCGCGAGCTCACCGACGAACAATTCCGCGCGCAGCTCCTGGAAGGCATCAACGACCACAGTCGCAATCGTCCGGCCAAGCCCGCCATCTGGGAGTCATTCGCGCAGGGCATCGAGTACCACCAGGGCGACCTCGACGACCCCGCGGCCTACAAGGAGCTGGCGAAGCGCCTGGACCGGATCGACCGGGATCGGGGCACGTCGGGCAATCGGCTCTTCTATCTTGCCGTGCCGCCGAGCCTGTATCCGGAGATCGTGAGCCAGCTCGACCAGGCGGGCCTGGCGGTCCGTGGAGATCGACGAAAGAGCGGTGGTAAGCGTGGCTGGACGCGGGTGATCGTCGAGAAGCCGTTCGGATCGGACCTCGCATCGGCAAGGCGCCTGAATCACGAGATCGCCGAGGTCTTCGACGAGGATCAGGTCTACCGGATCGACCACTACCTCGGCAAGGAGACGGTCCAGAACCTGGCCGTCTTCCGCTTCGGCAACGGCCTGTTCGAGCCGATCTGGAACCGCCGCTACATCGACAGCGTGCAGATCACTGTGGCCGAGACGGTCGGCGTCGAAGGTCGCGGCGAGTTCTACGACGAGACCGGCGCACTGCGGGACATCGTCCAGAATCACGGGCTCCAGCTGATGGCCATGTTCGCCATCGAGCCGCCGGTCGAGTTCCGCGCCGAGGATCTGCGCGACGAGAAGCTCAAGGTGCTGCGCGCAGTAAGGCCGATGTCTCCTGTCGAGGTGGCGGCCAACACGGTGCGCGGCCAATATGTCTCGGGCTGGGTGGAGGGCGAGAAGGTCCAGTCCTACCGCGACGAGCCAGAGGTGGCGCCCGACTCGCAGACTGAGACCTTCGTCGCGTTGAAGCTGGCGATCGACTCGTGGCGTTGGGCCGGCGTGCCGTTCTATATCCGCACCGGGAAGGCCATGCCCAGCCGCGTGACCGAGATCGCGGTGCAGTTCAAGCAGGCGCCGCTGGCGCTCTTCGCGCGGGCCGGCGTCCCGCAGATCGACGCCAACGTCCTGGCCATCCGGGTCCAGCCCGACGAAGGCATCCTGCTGCGCTTCGGCGCCAAGGTTCCCGGGCAGGGGCTCCACATTCGCGCCGTGAACATGGACTTCCGTTACGGGTCGAGCTTCGCGGTCGACTCGCCCGACGCCTACGAGACGCTCCTGCTGGACGCCATGGTGGGCGACGCGAGCCTCTTCACCCGTGACGACGAGGTGGAGCGCGCGTGGGAGATCCTCGATCCGATCCTCAGCGCCTGGCAGAGCGGCGAGGGCGGTCCTCTCCACTTCTACGGTGCCGGCTCGTGGGGTCCGCCCGACGCGGAGCAGTTGCTCGCGCGCGACGGTCGCGGCTGGCGCAAGCCGTGACCGGCCCGCGTTCCGACGCCGCCGAGCGAGAGCAGGCGGTTCACCAGCGGCTCATGCGCTTCGGCGATGAGACGAGCCTCGCAACGCCGCTGTGGAAGGAGGATGGCACCAGCGTGCGCGCCATCGCCGCGCACCTCGCCTCGTTGTGGGACGTCGCCCCCGAATCCGGCGACGACGGCGCCGTGTTCACCGTGAAGGGCATGCCCCACCCGCGCGCATCGGTCCTCAACCTGATCGTCACCGTTACCGACGAGGCGGCGGCGGATCGTGTTGTCAATACGCTCGTCGGGCTCGGCGTGCGCCATCCGTCGCGCGCGATCGTGCTCGTGCCGCAGCCGGGATCGAGCGGCGATCCGATCGATGCGCGAATCACCACGCATTGCCACAATGCGCTCGGCGGCGGAGACCAGGTCTGTTACGAAGAGGTCGTGCTCACCGTTCGAGGCGAGGCGGCCGGTCATCTGTCGGGCGTCGTCGCTCCGCTGCTCATCCACGACCTGCCGACCTACGTGTGGTGGCCGGGGGACCCGCCGTTCGACGACCCTGTGTTCGACCAGCTTGTCGAGATGGCGGACCGGGTCATCGTCGACTCGGCCGACTTTGGTGATCTTGGTGGCGACCTGCGCCGCATGGCGAACCTGCGCCGTCGCAGTGGGGTCGGCGACCTCTCGTGGGGTCGCTTGGCGTGGTGGCAGGAGCTGACGGCCCAGTTTTTCGACGTGCCGCGCTTCCGACGCTATCTGCCGAACCTGAGTCGTTTGAAGATCAAGTACGCCGTGTCGCCGCCATCCTCGAGCCGTCGCGACGAGGACACCGAGGTTGCGCCCGGCGTCACTGCGCCGATGGTCCAGGCGCTGCTCTACGCCGGTTGGATCGCGACCCGCCTGGGCTGGAAGCGCCATCGCACCCTTGAGCCGATGGACAACGGTGCCTTCCGGCTTCGACTGGAAGGCCGCCACGAGATGGTCGAACTGTTGATCGAGCCGATGGAGACCGATGCGGTCCGTCCCGGCGACGTCCTCTCGGTGCGTCTGCGGTCGTTGGGCGAGACCGGCGCCGCCGAGTTCATCATTGACCGCGACGGTGACGATGCCATGGTCGCCACGAATGCCGATGGCATGACGGCTCTCCTCCGTCGCTTGACGATGGAGACGCCGCCCGAGTCGGAGCTGCTGGCGTCGCAGCTGACCATGGACCTGGTCGACCCGATCTACGAGGACGGCCTGCGCGCGGCCGCCATCCTCCTCGCCTCGGCCCGCGAGGCTGCGGCATGACCCGCTTCACCGTCATGCCCGATGCGGCATCGGTGTGTCGGACAACTGCCGACCGCTTCGTGAACATCGCGCAGGGCGCGATCGAGGAACGCGGCATCTTCCGCGTCGCGCTCTCCGGCGGCAGCACGCCGAAGACCGTGTACCCGTTGATGCTCGAGCCGGAGCGACGCGACCGCGTGGACTGGAGTAAGGTCGAGTTCTTCTGGGGCGACGAACGCACGGTGCCGCCGGACCATCCCGAGTCGAATTTCGGCGTCGCGTACGGGATGCTCATCTCACAGCTGCCGAACGTGCGCCCGGACCGCATCCATCGCATGCCGGCCGAGGCACCTGACCTCGACGCGGCGGCCCTGTCGCACGAGAGCGAGTTGCGTCTCGCGTTCGGCTCGCGCGGCGACGAGCCGCCGGCATTCGACCTCATCTGGCTTGGCATGGG
>JBBSLF010000105.1:0-5833 GCA_038255505.1 Candidatus Limnocylindria bacterium | reverse complement strand
GCTGCGTGTCGCCGGCCCCGACGATTTCCCTGCCATCGCGATGCTCCGGTCTGCTGTCGGCTGGCCCGCGCACGAATGGGCATTGCGGGCCGCGATTCAGGCTCCGCATGCCCGTTGTTGGGTGGCCATGGACGCCAACGCCGCGGTCGCGGCGGTCGGTTCAGGGATCGCCTACGGCAGGCTGGGCTTCGTCGGGAACATGATCGTCGGCGAGAGGCATCGGCGGCGGGGCATCGGGGCGATGATCCTCGACACGGTGACCACGTTCCTGGAAGACGCGGGATGCCAGCGTCTGGAGCTGTTCGCGACGGACGAGGGCCGTCCGCTGTATGCGCGCCACGGATTTGAGCTGACCGATCCGAGCGTCACGGCTCGCGTGACACGCTCAACCACCCTCCGCGAGGCGCCCGGGGTGACACTGCAGGAGGACGCCGACCTCGGTGAACTGGCGGCGTACGACGCCCAGCGATTCGGTGGTGATCGGCGGCCACTCCTGGAGATGATGCTGTCTGATCCCGACCGCCCGATGCTGGTCGCCCGGCGCCATGGCGCCATCGTCGGCTGCACCTGGCTGCGAGCCGATGGACCCCGTGTCGGGCCGCTCGTGGCCGATACCCCGGCGGTAGCCGGACAGCTGCTGGCCGGTGCCTTCCGTCGCGTTCCGGATGCCGATGAGCTGAGCCTCAATCTGCCCGCGGCCAACGGTGCGGGCGCGCGATGGCTGCGTGGCCTCAGCATCGAGCTGGAGGAGTGGGAAGGACGCATGGCCCGCGGACCACAGATCCCCAGGCGCGATAACACCATCTACGCCAACCTCGTTGGAGCACTCGGGTGACGATGACGCGTGGCCTCGTCCTGCGTGCACTGGCCGGGTTCTACACCATCGCTACCGAAGAAGGCGACCTGATCGAGGCCCGTCTGCGCGGCAAGATGAAGAAGGAGCGGCAGGCATCAGACCTTGCCGTCATCGGTGACCGCGTGGTGGTCGAGCGCTTGCCGGACGGGACCGGGGCGATCGCATCGGTCGAGCCGAGGGAGCGTCGCTTCAGCCGCCGCCAGCCCGGACCGCGCGGATCGTGGCGCGAGGACGTCATGGTCGCCAATGCGGACCTCGTGGCCATCGTGTTCGCCTGCGATCGTCCGCCGCCGAATCCGCGGCTCATCGACCGCTTCCTGGTCGTGACCGAGTACAACGAAGTGCCTGCGCTCATCGTCGCCAACAAGGTCGACCTCATCGGCGCCGATGCGGCGCGGGAGCTGTTCGGCCCCTATGAGCGGATCGGCTACGACGTCGTCTACACCGCGGCGACGGGCGGCATCGGCCTGGAAGATCTGCGCGAAAGGTTGGCCGGCAAGCTGTCGATCGTGACGGGGCCGTCCGGGGTCGGGAAGTCGACGCTGCTGAACGCGCTCCAGCCTGGCCTCCAGCTCGCCACAGGCGACGTGTCCGAGGTGGAGAGCGGGAAGGGAAAGCACACCACCACCCATGCCGAGCTGCACCCGCTCGTCGGGGACGCCGGAGGCTACGTGGCCGATACGCCCGGCATCCGCGAGTTGGGCCTGTGGCAGATCCCGGCAACCGAGCTGGCCTGGTGCTTCCCCGAGTTCCGCGAGCACCTGGGCGCGTGCGCCTTCAACGATTGCTCGCACCTCCATGAGCCGCGCTGCGGGCTGCGCGCCGCGGTCGAGACTGGTGTCGTCAGTGCCCAGCGGCATGACTCGTACCGGCGCCTGCTGACCGGCGATCTCGCGGGCTGACGGTGGCGATCCCTCCGGAGCTGCACCACGTCCGGGGGTTCGGAGTCGACACCTTCATCATCGCCGAGCCCGGGCGGCCGCTGACCCTCATCGACGCCGGCATGCCCTGGTCACCCTGGCCGATCCGGCGACGCATCCGCTCCATCGGGCGTCGCCCTGAGGAGATCGAGCGAATCATCTGCACGCATGGCCATCCGGATCACATCGGTGGCATCCCACGGCTGCTTCGCGGTCGAACGGACGTTTCGATCCTGATGCATCCGACGGACATCGCCGGGCTGGCGGTTGGTCTGCGCCATGCGCTGCGCAGGACCGATGACGGCGTCGCGCGGCGCAGCCGCCTGCTCGACTACTTCACGCGGACGCCCGCCAGCCTGGAGCCGATCCGGGACGGCGACCTCCTCCCGGTGCTCGGCGGCCTGCGGGTGATCCACACCCCCGGCCACACGCCGGGCAGCGTCTGCCTGTACGCCGAGCAGCATCGGCTGTTGTTCACCGGCGACGTGCTCCAGGTCATTCGCGGACGTCTGACCTACGCGAACGCCTTCTTCAGCCACGACATCGGTCAGGCTCGAGCAACGCTGAGCCGCCTGGCTGAGCTGGACGTCGAAACCATTGCGCTGGCCCACTACCCGCCCTGGCGCGAGCATGCCAACAACGCACTCCGCGCACTCGCTACTGGCTGAGCGCCCCCCGGTACAGGTCCAGCAGGCGGGTGCTCAACCCCGGGCCGGCGCTCACGAGCTCCATGAATTCATCGGCTTCCAGCACCATGAGGGTGCCGTCGGAGTGCGCGGTGACCGTGGCCGTGCGTGGCGAGTTGCGAAGGAGACCGATCTCGCCGAACACGTCGCCGTGTGCCAGCTCGGCAACCAACCCATCCTCCGCGGCCTTCGTGACGTGCACGGATCCTTCGGCGATCAGGTAGAAGCGGTCGGCGACGTCGCCCTCGCGAATGATCATTTCGCCAGCCTGCATCGGTCGCGGCTTCATCTGGCGCGCCGCAGTCTCGAGGCGCGCGGCTGGGAGTCCGGCGAAGACCGGGTGCTCGAGCAGGTGGAGCCGGACCGGATCCGGTGCCTCGGTCACCGGGCCGCCTGTTGACAGGACCAGCGCACCGGTAACACCTGCGCCGCAGATCACGGCGCAGCCGATGAGGACCGGGCCGACGCCGACGGTGTCGGCCAGGAGCGGCACGAACAGGGAGCCGCCTGCGTAGAGGATGGCCGATGACGTCTGGAGCAGGCCCATCGCCCGACCACGCAGCTCATCCGGCACCAGTCGCTGGATGAGGGTCGTGTTGACGACGTCGAGGAGCAGGAGACCACCAACCGCAAGGCCGATGGCCAGCATCGCGATCACGAGGTTATCCGCCAGGGCAAGCCAGACCAGACCGATGCCTCCGGCGAGACCACCCACCAGCAGTGGCACCCTCAGGCGGCGTGCGAGCAATGCCCCTCCGGCGATCCCGGCCACCACGCCACCCACGCCGGTCGCGGCATTGAGATAACCGGTGCCGGCCTCCCCGGCGCCGAGGACGTCCAACGCCAGCAGCACGGTGAGGACACCGATCCCGCCGCCGACGATGCTCGAGGCCGAGTCCAGCACGAACGGTCCCGCCAATGGACGGATGAGGTCGCGCCACCCTACTGCGACCTTCGGTTCCTCCCCTTCGGTCCGGGCTGCGGGCGCGGGGGCAGCGCGCCGCGGCACCGGCAGACGCCACAGCACGACCGCCACCACGGCGAATGTCATGGCGTTGATCAGGAACGCGATGGCCAGGTTTCCCGTGGCGAGAATGATTCCGGCCAGCGCTGGGCCGATGATGAACGCCACGTTGTCCAACGTGGCCCAGGCGCTGTTGGCCGGCCCGAGATCGTCCTCCTCCACGAGGGTGGGCAGGAGCGATGCGATGGCCGGGCCGAAGAACGTGGAGAAGCACGCGGCCAGGATCGAGAGCGCCACGATTACGAGCGTCGGCGCGCCCACGAGGACCGCCGCCACCAGGCACAGCATGATGACGCCGCGGGCGACATCGGTGACGAGCAGCACCATGCGCCGGTCGTATCGGTCCGCGACAATCCCGGCCGGAACCGAGAGGAGCACGTACGGGATGATCCGTGCGGCACCAACGATGCCCAGGAGCACCGCCGAGCCGCTGTCGGCGTACACGACCACCAGGATGGCCACGAGATACAGCCAATCGCCGATGCCGCTGATGAATTCGCCGGCGAGCAGGCGCGCGAGCGCCTTGTTTCGCCGGAACAGCTCGATGTAGGTACGCAGCAGGCTCATTGCGCGGCCACCGCGCGACGTCGCCACGGATGACGCCGGCCGGGATTATCGGCCACGCTGGCCAGGATGGCCTTGACCTCGAACGGGCTGAGCCCAGGGTGCTTCGACAGGATCAAGGCAACGAGTCCGGCGATGTGCGGCGCCGCGAAGCTGTTGCCGGTCGCCACGGTGGATCCCCCGTCCTTCCAGGCGATCGGCACATCAACGCCCCACGCGCCGAACTCGACCGGTGGCGTCGGGTTGTAGTAGAGCCGCCAGGGGTCGGGTTCGCCGTGAGCCGCCACCGAAAAGACCGATGAGAACAGCGACGGGTAGCTCGGCGCGGCAACGTTGTTCGCGGCACTGATCAGCGCCGTCGACTGAAAGTAGGCGCGGTCCGCCAGGTCGTGAAACACCGGGTACAGCGACTCGCTTTTCGACGACAGGCTCAGATTGCAGACCTCGAGCCGCTGCTCGATCGCCCACTCCAGGCCGGCGGCGAAGGCCGTCCCCTTGCCGCGCAGGTCGGCGCCGAGAACGCGGATCGACACGATCTCGACCTCGGGCGCGAGCGACAGGATGATGGCGCCGCAAGCCGTGCCATGTCCGTACAGATCGCGTGGCTCGTCGGGGACGACGCGCGGACCGTCATCGGTCATCTCAACCGTGACGTTCTCGACGACCCGGCCGTGGAGCTGCGGATGATCGTTCTCGAGGCCCGAGTCGATGATCCCGACGCGGACACCCGCACCCGTCGCGCCACCCCAGGCCCATTCTCGCGTGACACCGCGAAGGCGCAGGCTACGCCGCAGGCCGCGACGGGGATCGGCGAACACCTCGGACCAGGCCGGGAGGTACGGCTCGCTCACCTCCGCGCTCGCGGGCGCTGCGAGCGTGCTGCGTGCGCGGCCACCACCTCCAGGATGTCGCCAACCAGCGTGGTCTCGGAATCACTGAGCCCTCGGAGGCGGGCAACCTGGTCGACCAGTCGCCAGAATGGCGTTTCTTCCTCGTCGTCTAGCCCGGCGGTCATCCTGCTCACGAGCTCCTCGACGCCAGACTCCGCAAGAGCCGGGTCCAGCCCGGTGAGGACGGAGCGGAGCAGCCTTGCCGTATCGCGTTGCACGCGAGCCGCAGCGATCGCCACGGTCGCCTGGCCGGCGAAGACGGCGAGCAGCTCCATGTCGCGCAGCGAGAAGGTCGGTGAGCCGCGCTTGTCGAGGACCTGGAGAACGCCCGCGGTGCCGTGCTCATCGAGCAGTGGGGCCGCGGCGATGGAGCGCGGCACGTAGCCTGTCTGCTCGGCGGCATCGCGATTAAAGCGCGGGTCGGTGGCCACGTCGGATAGCGCCAGCGCCTGGCCGGTGGAATAGACATACCCGGCGATTCCCTGCGTCGGAGGGACCGTCAGCCCGACAGCGCCGGCTCCCTTCTCGCCGGCGGCTACGCGGAACTCGAGCCGATCCGGATCGGACTCGAAGAGAGCGATCGAAGCTGCCTCCGCGTCGAAAAGGCGGACCGTGGCTTCGACGATGCTCTGGAGGAGCCTCGTCTCCACGTCTCCCTGAACGCGCCGGGCAACCGACGAACGCCGCGCCGCCGCAACGAGTGCGGACAGCGCGGCATCCAGGGCTTCATCCGCCATCGCGGCGGGATCTACCTGGCAGACCTAAGAGAGGCGACCTGCGTGACCCTCGGTGTCGTCGTCATCGGTGGCCTGCAGTCGACCGGCATGACCCTCGGTGTCGTCGTCATCGGTGGCCTGCAGTCGACCGGCATGACCCTCGGTGTCGTCGTCATC
>JBBSLF010000104.1:0-5857 GCA_038255505.1 Candidatus Limnocylindria bacterium | reverse complement strand
TGCCTCCGTTGTCCGCGTGTCGCCATAGATCAATCGGGACCGGGTCTGGCAACACGACAGGTTTGGGATTGCCAGGTACGAATCAGCGTCGGCTTAGGCACGATCAGGCCCTTGTCGGAGGGGCATACTCGGCCGCCTCACGCTCAGACTGATGGCGCCAGGTCTGCGCAGCGCCTCTGGATCTGGCCTAAGCCGGTCGTGGTCGGCAGGTGGCAACGGTGACTGTGCCCACGCCTGTCTGCCGCGGGACCGTGTCTCAACAACCACGCCGCAGCGGAATCTGGCAACTTCGTGCCTCTGTCATGACGCTCGCAGCCTGACGAAGCAGAGCGAGTCGGAAAGCTCTCCGCTGGTGTCACGGCGACTGCGGTCCAAGCGAGCTTCCAGTGTAAATCCCGCGCGCGTCGCAACCGAAGTGCTGCGCTCGTTGCGCGCGTCGCACCAGATCTCCACTCGTTCCGCGCCGAGCCTGCGCCCACGGCATCCACGGACGCAGCTCGGCGAGCGACTCACTGATGGCCGCATGCACATCGGCACCGTCGCCGGGCCGTGGCGCGCGGATGAGAAGTCGCTCTGACTCGAACTGGTCCGGAAACTCGCGAAGAATCGGCGGCGTGCTCACGCGTCGGGCGCAGCCGCGACGTCGCGGTTCCATGCGCCGGTGGCATCGGCCAGGAGCTCGGCAACGTCGCGGACGGCGACATCGGTCCGGTCAAGGTCGGTGGTGCCGTCGCGCAGCATGATCAGGCAGAACGGGCAGGCGGTCGCGATCTCATCCGGTGACTTCTCCAGCGCTTGCTCAACCCGCTTGTGATTGATCCGCGTGCCCTCGTGCTCCTCCATCCACATGCGCGCACCGCCCGCTCCGCAGCACATGCCCTTGCGGTGATGGAGGTCCATCTCCACCACCGACTGCCCTGGTACGGACTCCACGACGCGGCGGCCCTCGTCGTACACCTCGTTGTATCGGCCCAGGTAGCAGGCGTCGTGGTAGGCCACCACTGCCTCGTGATGCTCGGTTGGCACCAACCGGCCTTCGGCCACAAGCCGATCCAGCAGCTGCGTGTGATGAATGACCTGGATGCCCGACAGTCCGAACTGCGGGTACTCGTTGCGGATGGTGTTGAAGCAATGCGGGCAGGTCGCGACCACCGTGGAGATCCCATGTTCCGTGTGCGCCGCGGACAATGCGGCGACGTTCTCCTCGGCAAGCATCTGATACAGGTACTCGTTCCCGGCCCGGCGCGCTGGATCGCCCGTACAGGTCTCACCAGTCCCCAACACCGCAAACGGCACCTCCGCCTGGCGCAGCAGCTGGGCCATGGCGCGCACGACTTTGCGATTGCGATCATCGAAGGCGCCCGCGCAGCCGATCCAGAACAGGACCCGGCCATCGAGCGGATCGCCCGCCGGAGCCGATGCGTGAATCGTTCGCCAGGGCGTGTCGCCCGCCGCGGCGCGAGCGGGCGCATCGGTCTGTCCGAGCACCGGGACATCCAGGCCCTTGGCCCAGTCCATGCGCGCCGACTTGGGCTGTCCCCACGGGTTGCCGGCATTCTCCATGTTCCGGAAGGCCGCGTTGAGCTCCTTGGGGAACTTGCTCTCCTCAAGCACCGCATTGCGGCGGATCTCGACGATCGTGTCGACGTGCTCGATCAACACCGGACAACCCTCGACACACCAGCCACAGGTGGTGCATTGCCAGACGGCCTCCTCCGGGATGACGTTGTCCATGAGCGGCAGGCTCAGCGCCTCCTCCGCCCGTCCACGCGCCAGTCCCAGCGCATCCTCCGAGGCCGCGGCGCCGCCCGCTGCCCCACCTTTCCACGCCCGCTGCGCCGAAGCAGCAGCCGCGAGCGCCGTCTCGGCCGCCACGATCTGGTCGCGTAGCCCCTCCATCAGGTGCTTGGGGCTGAGTGTCTTGCCGGTCATGGATGCCGGGCAGAACTCCATGCAGCGGCCGCATTCGGTGCAGGCCAGCCCATCGGCCAAGTGGCGCCAGGTGAGGTCCTTGAGCCCCTTCGCGCCGAAGATTGGCAATTCCTCGCCTTCATCCGGCTCCGCCTCGAGGTCCATCTTTCGCAGCGCCCCGCGCGGCTCGAGGTTGCGGAAGTAGACGTTCGGCTCGCTGCTGATGATATGCAGGTGCTTGCTGTACGGCAGATACGCGCCGAACCCGAGCACCAGAAGAATGTGCGCCCACCCGAAAGCGCCGTAACCGACCGCCGCCGCTTCTTGACCGATGCCCTCCAGCACCAGGCTCAATGGTCCGGCCATGACCGCCCACATGCGCGAATGGCTGTCCGGCTCGATGACATAGGCGAACGCGTCGCCGATCCACTCGGTCAGGACGATCGAGAATATGAGGCCCAGGATGACGAATGCATCCCGCGTCAACGCCAGGCGTGCTGGTCTGGTGACCGTTCGCCGAACCACGTAATAGATGACCGATGCGAGCACGAGCGCCACGAACACGTTCGCGAAGAAAACGGTGACACTCCACAGGAAGCCGCCGAACGGCCAGGCAACGATCGTCTCCACCAGCCCGTTGGTCAGGTAGTTCCCGGTCGTTGCCAGCAGCACGATGAAGCCCCAGAACACGAACGCGTGCGTCAGGCCCGGACCGATATCCTGGAGCAGGCGCTTCTGTCCGAAGACGAAGACTCCCAGCGACTTGATCCGATCCGGGATGCGGTCGAATCGGTCAAGCGGCCGCCCCTCGCGCAGCACTGCGAGATGCCAGCGCGCGCGCCGCCAAAAGAAGAAGATCGCGGCCGCGATGGGCACGGCGATGAGCGGGTAGAACGGAATGCTGGGTTCCATGGATCGGCGCCATGGTAGCCGCGCCCCGGTGGCCATCGACTGACTTTCTCTCATGGGCCAGCGTGGTTGGCACTATCCAGGTCGCGAATCCGAGTTCCCTTCATGCGCCGATCACGTTGGCGCTACGGGGACGATCCGAGGCTGAACGGCGTCTGAGGCTTCCCTCGGTGACCTGGTCCTGGCTAGCACCAATACGGTTGGCGCATGAAAGAACGGCGACTCGCTCTCAGCCGCTGAAAAACAAGCGAGGACCATTCAGGGCCGACGATGCGGCGCAATGCACGCCCAGCGTCAATCCGGTCGACGCGAGCCCCACGGACGGTGGATGTCAGTGATCGCCGCCGGCGAGTTGATCCAGGGCGTGGCGCAGAACGGGAAGAAGCGCGTCGAGCGATTCGATGGCGCCTTTCGGGGAGCCGGGCAGGTTGGCGATCAGTGTCTGTCCGCGCGTTCCGACCACGCCGCGTGACAGCGCGGCCATCGGCGTTGACGCCATGCCGGCCGCGCGCATGAGCTCGGCGAGGCCGGGCGCCTCGCGCTCGATGACGCGGTGGGTCGCGGCGGGTGTGACATCGGATGGCGTCAACCCGGTTCCCCCGGTGGTGATGATGAGCCGATGACCGGCGTCAGCCAGCGACGCGAGCAACGACGTGATCTGCGGCTCGTCGTCGGCGACCACGATGGGGTCCGGAGTGACATCGAACCCGGCATTGCGCAGTCGCTCGACCAGCGCCGGCCCGGACGTGTCCTCGCGCTCCCCCGTCGCGGATCGGTTCGAGCAGGTCACGACCGCAGCGTCGTGAGTCGCCGGTGTGATCGCTGGATGCCCATAGTCACCGGATTGGCCTCCGGACTTCTGCTGCAGCTCAATGCGCTCGATCACGATATCGCGCTGGAGCGCCTTCGCCATGTCATACAGCGTGAGAGCCGCCACCGAGGCTGCGGTCAGCGCCTCCATCTCGACACCGGTGCGAGCGGTGGCGCGCGCCTCGGCCCGAATGGCCACGGTTCCAGCCGAGCGGTCGGGCGTCAGTTCCACGTCGACCCGGTCGAGCGGCAATGGGTGGCAGAGCGGGATGAGATCGCTCGTGCGTTTCGCAGCGCCGATCCCGGCCAGCCGAGCGGTCACGAACGCGTCGCCCTTGGGCCCACCGGCATCGAGAAGCGAGGCAAGCACGTCCGGCCGCATGCGAACCATCGCCGAGGCCACTGCCCGGCGCGACGTCACCGGCTTGTCGCCCACGTCGACCATGCGCGGAGCACCATCGGCATCAAGGTGACTCGGCTTCGTCATTCGACCGCTCCCAGCATGATCGTCTCGTAAAAGGTGCCCGGCACGGTATCGGACACGCCCTCAGGCACCACGAGCAACCCATTCGCCGATGCCAGCGGAAGAAGCTGCGAAGACTGTTGCCCGCCGGCAGAGCTGGCGCGGTACTCGTCGCCATCGGCCTCGACCCGTACGCGCACGAACGTTCGACGACCGATGTCCGTGCCGATCGCCTCGTCAACGCGGGCGCGCACCCGCAGCCGACCGTCGCCGGTGAGGTCGAGCATGCGGCGCAGCATCGGCCGCACGAAGAGCTCGAACGTGACGAGCGCACTGACCGGGTTGCCGGGAAGGCCGATCACCGGGCGCTCCCCGACCCGACCGAAGGCGAGCGGCTTGCCTGGCTGGACCGCGATGCGCCAGAAGTCGAGCGTGCCCAGGCGTTCGATCACGTCCCGCACGTGATCGCGCGCGCCAACGCTGACGCCGCCAGAAACGAGCAGCAGATCGGCACGCCCTACGCCACCTCCGATGCGTTCCTCGATGACCGCGGCATCGTCGCGTGCTGGTTCGAGCACGACCGGCTCGCCGCCTGATTCGGTGACGGCCGCCGCCAGCGCTGGCCCATTGGCGTCGTGGATACGGCCGGGTTCGAGCAGAGCGCTGACCGGCTGGAGCTCATCCCCGGTGGACAGGATGGCCACGCGCGGACGTCGATGAACCTCGAGGTCGGCAATCCCGAGTGCCGCGAGCAGACCGATCGTCGATGACGTGATCGGCTGACGCAGGAGACGCACACCGGTCCCGCTCGCCACGTCGTGCCCGGCTGCCCGCACATGGGCGCCGGGCGCCGGCACCGCCGTAAATCGCACGCGTTCATCGGCTTCCGAAGCGTCCTCGATCGGTATCACGGCGTCGGCGCCGGCGGGCATCGGCGCGCCGGTCATGATCCGAACGGCCGTGCCCGACTCGACCGCGGGAGGCACGGGACCTCCGGCGCGCGACTCACCGATCACGCGGCGCTCGGCATCGGCCTCACGAGAGAGGACGGCATAGCCATCCATGGCCGAGTTCGCGAAGGGCGGAACGTCGTGGGTCGCCATCAGTGGTGCATCCACCGGCACGCGTCCCAGTGCATCCGCCAGCGACACCCGCTCCGCACCCATCGGACGAACTTGTGCGAGGAGTCGTTCGAGGGCGTCCTCCACATTCAGCATCGGCCCATCACAGTCCCAGCTTCATGCGAGCCTCGATCAGGCGCAGGATTCCCCGTCGCGTGACCAGGCCGACCGGCAGACGCGCCTCATCCTCGATGACCGGCAACTGGCCGATCTCGCGCTCCTGGATCAGGCGCAGGGCGTCCGCCAGCGGCGCATCGGGCCCGATGGTGGCGAGGTCCGCATAGCGGGTCATGACATCGGTCACGCGCGCTCCATCCCAATTGTCCCGCGGCAGACGCTGGACGTCGCCAAGCGTCACCAGGCCGGCAAGCCCACCGTCATCGTGGCGAACCAGGAACGCCCGGTCCGCGCCTCGCAGAAACCGCTCCTGGACGAGTTCCGCGACCGGCTCGTTGGGTGAGACCGATGGTGGCTCGAGATCCATGGCATCACGGACCCGCACGCCATGCAGGCTGTGCTCGACGCCGGCCTGGGCCGCGCTCGCCTCCGCCGCATTCGACAGGAACCAGCCAATCAGGGCCAGCCACAGGCCGCTGAACAGCCCGCCCGGCCGCAGCGCCAGGAAGACACCGCCCGCGATAAG
>JBBSLF010000103.1:0-5915 GCA_038255505.1 Candidatus Limnocylindria bacterium | reverse complement strand
TTCTTCCTCCTCCAGGCCGGGATCTACCTGGTCCTGCGCCCGGACGGTTTCGAGGGCCGGCAGTTCCTGGTCCTCGCGCTGGTCTCCATCTGGTCAATCCGGCTCGCAACGCACATCAGCGCGCGTCACGCCGGCAAGGGCGAGGACAGCCGGTACGCGAAGTGGCGTGAGCAGCACGGCGACGCTTGGCCCGTGCGCAGCCTGTTCCAGGTGTTCATGCTCCAGGCGTTGCTGGCGTGGATCATCGGCGCGCCGATCCTGGCGGCCATGAGCTCGCCGGCGGGCTGGGGGGTGCTGGACGTGATCGGCCTGGCGCTGTGGGTCATCGGCTTCATCTTCGAAGCGGTCGGCGACTATCAGCTCACCGCGTTCACGCGCGATCCCGACAACAAGGGCAAGACCATGCGGTTCGGACTGTGGCGCTTCACGCGTCACCCGAACTACTTCGGCGACGCGGCGCAATGGTGGGGGCTCTGGCTCATTGCCACATCCGCGGGCGGTTGGTGGAGCGTCTTCGCCCCGGCGATCATGACCTTCCTGCTCGTCCGCGTGTCCGGGATCGGCCTGCTCGAGCGCACCATCGCGAAGCGGCGCGCCGGATACGACGAGTACATGCGAACCACCTCGGCCTTCATTCCCCTGCCTCCCAAGGACCGATAAACTTCGCGCGTGACCCTTGCGCCGCTGGATGTGCTCCTGGTCAGACACGCCGAGCCCGTCGCGCCCTACACGACCGACCATGCTGACGACGACCGCCCCCTGACCGATGCCGGCCGCGCCGCGGCCGCCGATCTGGCAGCCGAGCTGGATGGCTACGAGCTGACCGCCATTTACTCCTCGCCATACGCGCGCGCCCTCGAGACCATCATCGTTCTGGCCGAACGCCGCAACCTGCGCGTGCAGGTCCTCGATGACCTCCGCGAGCGACGGCTGTCCGTGGAGCGACTTCAGGACTGGCGCGTCAGCCTTGAGGCGGCCTGGACCGATGCGGAGCTCGCCTTGCCCGGCGGTGAGTCCGGGCGCGACGCGCAGCGCCGCGCCATCGGCATCCTGGACCTGCTGCGCGCACGACATCCCGATGGCGGCCGGGTCGTGATCGGTAGCCACGGCAATCTCATCAGCCTGATGCTCCAGGCGTTCGATCCCGCCGTTGATTTCGCGTTCCACATGGCCATGCCCATGCCAGCGTTGTATCGGCTCACCCATGACGGCCTGCGCTGGCGAATCATGGGCGGTCACGGCTTCGCCTCGGTCGACGAGGGTGACGCGTAACATCACTCACTTCCGCGTTCCTCTCATATGCCAACGCCATCGGCACTACCCAGGTGGTGTCGGAAACCACTCACGGATTCACGCTTGCAAGGCCGGGCGCGACGCCCGTCGTGCCAACGTGATTGGCACATGCGGGAAATCCCCATGGCAATCGGCTAGTGCCAACCACGTCGGCAGATGAAAGGACGGCGGGCGGTGACTCACGATGGGCGGGCGCGGTCTGGCATCGGGCTTGCTTATGGGTCCAGCATGGCAACGTATCAATCTCCGCTGACGGTAATCGTGAAGGGTGCCCTGGCCGGGGCCGCAGGAACGGCCGTTATGGGCGCGGTCATGGAGCGCGCGCCGCAGTGGCTCGAGCGGGTTGGCGTGCAGATGCCCGAGGGACCGCCGGGGCCGACCGCACCCGATAGCCCGACCGAGGCGGTCGCGGAGCGGTTGGCTGAAGGTGTCGCGAAGGAGCCGATCGATCAGCAGGCGAAGGAGACCGGTGGTCAGGCGGTGCACTGGACGTATGGAGCCGCCTGGGGCGCATTCTTCGGCGTCATGCAGTCCACGCTGAAGCTTCCGCACCTCGTCCATGGCACCGCGTTCGGAATCCTCGCCGGGATCGTGGCCGACACGGTCATGCCGCGCCTGGGGCTTCAGGTACCTCCGTCACGCAATCCCACCGGAGTCAACGTGATGCATATGGCCGGGCACCTCGTCTTCGGCTGGACGACCGCCATCGCCTACGCGATCCTGAACCTGGGCCGCCGCGGCTAGATCGATCCGGCATTCTTCATCTCGGGAGCTTGACGGCCCCACGGCTGACCCCCTGCCGGATGGTGGGAAACGTGGAGCCGGGTGGCGGGCCCGCCCTCCCGTTGGGACAAATGCCGTCGTGGTGAGCATTAGGCGCGAAAGCGCGTCAGCAGCTGCCTACTCTGAGCGTGGGTAAGCATGATCTGGACCTCATCTCCCCGCTAATGCTCGCGGGCGCAGCGTATGACCCAGCGCGGGTCGCCGTGGGAGCTAATGCCGTCCATACGGGCAATAGGCGCAACCAGGGGCCGCTCAGGGCCGACCTGCGCCAGGAACCACACCTGACACCGGGTGACGGTGCGCGCCAATGAATCGGATCTTGGACCTTGTCGATCGCGGCTGATCCTCTATCGTCTCGCCATGCCACGAGTCATTCAGATGCGCCTCGTGGTAGAGGCCGATGACTACGACGAAGCTGTCCGCTTCTACCGTGACATCCTCGGGCTGACTGAGGAGCTGGCGGTCTCCGGAGAGGGTGACGCCCACGTCACGATCTTGGCTGCCGGTCGCGCGACGCTCGAGATCGCCAACCCGGCGCAGAAACGCATGATCGATGAGGTCGAAGCCGGGCGCCAGGTCGCCCCGAGGTTGCGGGTCGCCTTCGAGGTGGCCGACAGCGCCGCACTCACCGATGCGCTCGTGGAAGCCGGAGCCGAGCTGATCGCGCCGCCAGTCGAGACCCCCTGGCGATCGCTCAACTCGCGTCTGGCTACCCCCGCCGGCCTCCAGATCACGCTGTTCCAGGAACTCGACGATGCGACGGGTTGACCCGTCCCCCGGGTCAACCGCTGCTCACAACCATCCAGTGGATCGGCTGTTCGACCTTGTCCGTGCGACAGCTGATGGCCCGCGCGGGCGAAGCGGGCTCCGCCCGGAGTTCGAACCGGTGCGACTCGCCTGCACGGGTGGCGAGGGTGACCACCGCGCCTGATTCCCCGACCTCCGCCGCCACCAACGTCAGATCCGCGAGCCCGTGCAGGCGCAGGCGCGTGCGCAATGCAACCTCCGCAACCTGCGCCGGCGCAGGCCACGCGGAACGACCGCGCAGCAGCAGCGGATCGAGGCGGCCGGCCAGATATGCGTCAGCCAGGCGAGGGCCGTCAGCAGCACCAACGCGACCGTAGATCACCCCGTGAGGCAGACACACCAGGTTGCCGGCGAACCGATGGCCGCCAAGGTGCGTGCACTCCCACACGCGCTCCGCGTGATCCGCGCCCAGCGCACCCACCAGCGCACCCACCAACGCACGTCCACGCAGGGCGCAGCACGCGTCGCGCTTCCCGTTGGTGCACGCCAGGAAGATGGGGTCGGCGAGCGGGGCGCCGAAGTCCGCGACCGATGCATCCAATAGCGGCGACAGCTCGGCGAGATCGGTGACCGAGCGTACGGCCATGACACCGACGTCGGTATCAACCAGGATCGCGCGCCGGGTAGCGTCCGATGCCGGGTCGCCTTCGCGCCGGCGGATGAGCAGCGCACGCATGCGTCGCGCCTTGATCGCAGCGGCCAAGTCCGGACCCAGCACGTCGGCCACGGCGGAGTGACCCCAGACGCTGCGATCCTCGACCAACAGCCAGCGCACCCGGTGGTCGACCGAGCCGATCATCGGCTCATCCAGCTGCTCGGCGAGCGCGGAGCAGCGCATCGGTGCCCGAAGGGTCATCAGGCCTAGCGGACGCGCGCCATGGTCAGGCCGTCGGCCAGTGGCAGCAACACGTGATCCACCCGCTCGTCCGCCGCAATCTTCGCGTTGAGAGCGCGGATCGCGGCGACGTCGTCATCGGCCTGGGTCTCGTCGGTCACGCGGCCAGCCTGGAGCACATTGTCGATCAGGATCAGTCCCCCGCGGCGCACCACGCGCAGACAGCCTTCGTAATAGGCGTCGTAGCCGGTCTTGTCGGCATCGATGAACGCGAGGTCGAAGCTATCATTCTCCAGCGTCGCCAGTGTCTCTGTGGCAGGGCCAAGGCGCAGGTCGACCTGGTCGGCGACGCCGGCATCGGTCCATGCGCGCCGCGCGAAATCGGTCCATTCACGGCTGACGTCGCAGCACGTGATCCTTCCCTCTGGGGGCAGGGCCAGCGCCATGGCGGTCGAGCTGTAGCCGGTGAAGGTGCCGATCTCCAGGATGTCGCGGACGTACATGAGGCGCACGAGAAGAGCCATGAAGGCGCCCTGCTCGGGAGCGATCTGCATGTTGTGCTCGGGCATGTTGGCCGTGGCTTGGCGCAACGCGGCCAGCACGGGATGCTCGCGCACGCCGAGGGTGCGGACGTAGGCGACGAGGTCATCGGTCAGGTTCAGGGTTCGGTTCGACATGGCCGCCCGATGGTACGCGGTTCGCGGGTGCAGCGCCCCTGACGCTTCCCGCGACTATTCTCCGAGCAGCGACGTCTCACGCAGCGACGAAGCAACGTCCTGGCCGTCGAGCCAGCGCAGGACGAAGTACTCACTGTCGATCGCACGGTCCGCCAGGTCGGGAGGCAGATCCAATAGCCAGCCGAGATCCTGCGCCTGGGTCTTATGACAGGCCATGCTGCGACGCTTGGCGTCGAGGAAGCCCGAGACGTCCACGCGGGTCGTGACCTCCGCATCGGCCCGGCCAAACTCGATCGCGTCGCTTTCGCCCGCCTCGATCGCTTCCCCAACCTGCGCCATTGCGGCGGCATTCGAGGGATTGAGCTCGTCCGCGGCCGGCCCGGGAACCCGGTCTTCCAGGTCCCAAGGCAGAGAGATCCCTCGCTCCTTCATGGCCCCCATGAGCTCGAACCAGCGCTCGCGCACGAAGGCGATCTCGTAGAAGCGCGACACCGCCCACGGCTCCCCGACCGACGCGAGGTACGCATCGCGGGCAATCCGGGCCGCGTTGATGTGGTCGGGATGGCCGTAGTTGCCGTTCTCGTCATAGCTCACGATGACCGACGGCCGCACCTCACGAACGATCTCCAGCAGCCGCCCCGTCGCCACAACAACATCGGCCCGCCAGAAGCAGTCAGGGTGGGCGTTCGCATCGGTCCCGATCATTCCGGAGTCACGGTAGCCCAGCAGGTGCTGGTGGATGGCGCCCGACCCGAGGGCAGCGACCGAGCACGCCAGTTCCTGCGCGCGGATCTGCGCCAGCCGCGGTCGAGCTTCGTCGGCGTCAAGGGTCGGGTCATGGATCTCGCCCTCGGCGCCATCGGTGCAGGTCACGAGGTCAACGCGCACACCCTCGGACACCAGGCGCGCCATGGTGCCGCCGGTGCCCATGGACTCATCGTCGGGATGGGCGTGCACGAACAGGACGCCACCGTCAGGCTGCATGGACCGATACCTCACTGAGTTCGGACTGACGGTAGCCGGCGATCGCCAGCCGTGTGTCGCGCTCGCCGATCGCGATGGCCGGACCGATCCGCCCAAACTGAAGGGCATTCATCCGTCCCAGCCGCGGCACGATGAGCAGGTTGGGAGGCTCGTTGACGACCGGATCGGCCCAGCGAGCGGCAACCAGGGCCATGAACCGACGGGCGCTGAGCCGATCCGCCGGCATGCCAACTCCCAGCCGGGCGGATGCGGCACGCAGGACGGCGGAGCCCCATCGGCTGCTCAGGAAGGAAGGCTTCGGAATGTCGGCCAGGACGCCGATGACCGGCAGGTTCCGATCCCACGCGCGCGACAGCGTGACCGGCACTCCTTCCCAGGGGCCGGAGTCGCACCAGACCCCGTCAGGGTCGCGCCGTGGTGGAAGAAAGAACGGCACCGCAATGCTCACCTCGAGCGCGTCCACCAGCGATCCGCTGGTGATCAGGCGCGGCCGGCCCTCGACCAGATCGTATGTAGTCACGCCCAGCGGAGTCGGC
>JBBSLF010000102.1:0-5972 GCA_038255505.1 Candidatus Limnocylindria bacterium | reverse complement strand
GCCATCCAGGTTGCGCAGCTCGCGCATGCCGGATCGGAGCTTGTTCGCATCACGGTCAATAACGACGCGGCGGCGGCGGCGGTTCCACAGATCCGCGAGAAGCTCGATCGCCTCGGCGTCGACGTGCCGCTCATCGGCGACTTCCACTACAACGGGCACCTGCTGCTCACCAAGTACCCGGCGGCCGCGGCGGCGCTGGCGAAGTACCGCATCAACCCGGGCAACGTGGGCACCAAGCGTCGGGACGAGCAGTTCGTGCAGATCATCGAGGTCGCCATCGCGAATGCGAAGCCGGTTCGCATCGGCGTCAACTGGGGATCGCTCGACCAGCAACTGCTGACCGTGATGATGGACGCCAACGCCCTTCTGCCCGATCCGGCGGACTCGCGCGAGGTGATGATCGAGGCCATGATCGAATCGGCCCTGCGCTCCGCGCGGCTGGCGGAGGAGACGGGCCTCGGCCACGATCAGATCATCCTGTCGGCCAAGGTATCGGGCGTGCAGGACCTGGTCGAGGTCTACGCGCGCCTGGCGGAGCGCTGCGACTACCCGCTGCATCTCGGCCTGACCGAGGCGGGCATGGGCGCCAAGGGCATCATCACCTCGACCGCCGGTCTGGCCATTCTCCTCCAGCGCGGCATCGGCGACACCATCCGGGTGTCCCTCACGCCGGAGCCCGGCGGCGACCGGACACAGGAGGTCCAGGTCGCGCAGCAGGTGCTCCAGTCGATCGGCCTGCGCTCATTCATGCCCCAGGTCAGCGCCTGCCCGGGCTGTGGCCGAACCACCAGCACCTTCTTCCAGGAGATGGCGCGCGACATCCAGGCTTATCTCGTCGAGCACATGCCCGCCTGGCGCGAAGCGCATCCTGGTGTCGAGGAGATGCGCGTCGCCGTCATGGGCTGCGTCGTCAACGGCCCCGGTGAGTCGAAGCACGCGGATATCGGCATCTCGTTGCCGGGCACCTTCGAGGAGCCGGTGGCGCCGGTCTTCGTGGATGGCGAGAAGACCGAAACCCTGCGCGGCGACGACATCGTGCCACGCTTCCTCGCCATCCTCGACGCCTACGTCCAACGCCGCTATCCACCAGCCGGCACCAGGTGATCACTCGGGGGAGATGGGACGGGGGGAAGACCCTAGCGGCGGGGCTCCCAGCTGAAGAAGCGGAGGGCGGCCACGACCCCGATCACCCCCCACAACGCGATGACGCCGAGCTCGGTCCAGGGCAGGGACGCATCGGATCCGGAGGCGTAGAGAGCCATCATGGCATCGGCGAAATGGCGCACCGGGAGCAGGTGACTCACGGTGTCCAGCCAGGGGGGAGCGTTCTCCATCTGAATGAACACGTTGCTGATGAAGAGCACCGGCAGCACGGTGGCATTCACGACAGCGGGCGCGGCGTCCGAGTTCGGGATGAACCCTGACAGGGCGAGGCCCAGGGCGCTGAACGCCGCGGCCGACACGGCCAGCACCAGGAGCACGGCCGGTAGCGCCGACCACGGGACATCGATCTCGTAAACCAGCGCGCCGAAGGCGGCCACGATCACCGTGAGCAGGAACGCAATGAGCACCGCATGACCGATGCGACCCGCCAGGTACGCCCATCCCGGCAGCGGCGTGCCGCGGATGCGCTTGAGGATGCCGTCGTCGCGCGCGATGGTCACGGTCATCGCCAGGTTCGTGTACGTGGCGGTCACCACTCCGAAGACGATGATCGCCGGCGTGAAGAACGCCGCAGCCTCCGCCCCGAACAGGAGGTTGAAGATGACCATGAACAGCAGCGGGAAGACGAACGTGAAGAATGCGGCGGGCGGATTGCGCCAGAAGGCGCGGTTCTCATAGCCGATCTGTCGCACGGCCAGCGCGAGGTCATTCATTCGGCGGCCTCTTCGGCGGTCAGCTGGAGGTAGACGTCCTCCAGCGAGGGCCGCGTCACCTCGAGATCCACCAAGTCGGTCGCCGTTTCCAGCGACCAGCCAGTCAGGGCATGCAGGGACTGCGTCGGGGTATCGGTCTCGAGCTCCCAGGCCGATGCCACCCGATGCGCGCCGAATCGTTCGGGCACCTCCACGGACGGCGGCAGGCGAAACCGAATCCGGGTTGCCGCGCTGCCGGAGCCGATCAGCTCATCGGGGGTCCTGGTCGCCACGATGCGACCGTCGGCGATGATCGCCACGCGGTCGGCGAGCGCTTGCGCCTCGTCCATGAAATGGGTGGTCAGAAAAACGGTCTTGCCCAGCGCCGCCAGGCCGCGCACCGTCTCCCACGCCTGCCGCCGCGCCGATGGATCGAAGCCGGTGGTCGGCTCGTCCAGGAACAGGACCTCGGGGTCGCCGGCGAGTGCCACGGCCAGGTCCACCCGACGCTTCTGGCCGCCGGAAAGCTTCCTGACGCGGCGGTCCGCCTGATCGGACAAGCCCGTCAGTGCCAGCACTTCGTCCGTGTCGCGTGGATTCGGGTAGTAGCCGGCCACCATCTGCACGACCTCGCGCACGGTGAGGTACCCGTCCACGCCGGTCTGCTGAAGCACGATCCCCACGCGCTGGCGCAGTGCGCGCTCGTTCCGTCCGGGATCGTGACCCAGGACGCTCGCGTCTCCGCCGCTCCGCTGGCGGTGCCCCTCGAGGATCTCGACGGTCGTGGTCTTGCCCGCGCCGTTCGGACCGAGGAGCGCGAAAACCTCGCCGCGCGCGACGCGCAGGTCAATTCCGCGCACCGCCTCGACCTCGCCATATGCCTTTCGTAGGCCTCTGACCTCGATCGCTGGTGCCGGGTCGCCCATTTCACCGGGCGGAGGTATCGGCGAAAAAGTGGCCAAATCAGATCCCTCGATGGTCGTGCGTTGCACCGCGTGACCGGAAGCGCGCGAGAGAGCTCGCTACCTCGTCGTTAGCTCCACCGCGTGAAACGGCGGCAACTACGCGGCAGCGAAGAGGAACGTCCAGGCGGCCATGATGAAGGCCAGCACGATGAAGGTGACGAGCGCCAGCGGCAGGAACGCGACGCTGAGCGGCTGGCGGCGCGGAAGCGGCGTCTCCTCGACATTGGCACCAGCCGTCGTGGGAAGGTTGCGGTCCATGCTCACTCCTCGTCCATGATGGCGGCGACCTTCTCGTCCAGCGAGGTCGCCGAAAATTGCCCGATCTGTCTCGCCACGATTGTCCCGTCGCGGCCGATGAAGAATGTCTCCGGTGGAGCGAAGATGCCGTAAGCGCCCGCCACGCGACCATCCGGATCCTGCGCCGTCGCCCATGTTCCGCCATGGCGTTCCATGAAACCACGCGCCGCGGAACTTCGATCCTGGTAGAGGATACCGACCACCACCAGGCCGCTCGCGGCGTGCCGCTCCGCGGCCTCGCGTAGCAACGGGAACTCCTCGACGCACGGGCCGCACCAGCTGGCCCAGAAGTTGACGATGACCGGCTGCCCGCGCAGCTCGGAGAGCTGGATGGGATTCCCGTCCAGGTCGGCCAACGCAAAGTCGGGTGCAACGTTGCCGATCGCCGTCGGCGACACAACCGGCAGCCGGCCAATCAGCAGCGCGCCGACAATGACCAGCCCGATCAGCGGAATGCTCGCCGCCAGGAGCAGATGCCGCATCGGGAGACGTCGCAGATCGAGGCCGCGGTGGGCGGCCGTCCCGGCAGTCATCGGCCGATCAGTGTGCGGGACCGTCGTCGTGCGACCCGTGTTCCACCTCGCGCCATTCGTGGTTCGCGGCGCGCACCCAGGCCACGGCGCCGGCGACGAACACGAGCAGACCCGGGATGGCAAGGAATGGATTCGCGAGCTGGTCATCAATGCGAAACGCGAACCCGGCGCCGATGAGGGACGCGCCGAGTGACATGACCACCGGCAAGTAGCTGGGGCCCGGCATGTGCACGCCGCGCGGAGGCTTTGGCGTTTCGCGCACCGGCCCGCCGCGGGAGGCAATGACGAACACCACACCCAGAACCACGAGCATGCCGATGCCCAGCAGGGCGAATCCGGCGGCCATATCGGTCATATATGTGCTCCCTACCGCAGGAAGTAGATGATCAGGAAGAGGGCGATCCAGACGACGTCCACGAAGTGCCAGTACATGCTGACCGCCTCGACGGCCACGTGGTTGCGCTTGCTGAACTGGCCGCGCAGAGCTCGGGCCAGCACGACGGTCAAGCCGATGGCACCGCCGAAGACGTGAGCTCCGTGGAAGCCGGTGAGCGTGTAGAAGACGGTGCTGAACACGCCGTCGCTGAGTCCGAATCCGAGCTCCGTGTAGTCGTACAGCTGGCCGGCGAGGAAGAGGACGCCCAGGCCCAGCGTGATCCCGGTCCACAGCTTCAGCTTGCCGGTGTCGCCGCGCCGGATGGCCCACACGCCGAACTGCATGGTGAAGCTCGATGCCACGAGGATCGCGGTCAGCACCGCGGCCAGCGGCAGGTCTATGTGGCCGCCCTCGGGCGGTCCCCAGGTTCCCGCGAACCCGGCCCGCGCGTTGAAGTACGTCGCGAACAGGCCGCCGAAGAACATGACCTCCGACGCGATGAACAACAGCATCCCGACCAACGCCATCGGCATGCCCGACTGGCCGTGCGCAACCGCCGCGGCCGCCTCGTGCTCACCAGACGGATGGGCCTGCATCGTTCGCGCGCTCATACGAGATCCTTCGGGCGCCGCTCGACGTCGCCGGGTTTCTCGTCAGCGATCTCCTCTTCGACGAGATCCTCCGGCCGCTCGACCGCATGACCATGCCCGTGGGTCAGGAAGAACAGTGGCCGTTCCGAATGGATCGGCGGCAGACGATCGAAGTTATGCGGAGGCGGCGGGGAGGTCGTGGCCCACTCGAGCGTGTTGCCCTCCCACGGGTCGTCGCCCGCAGGCTCACCGTTGATGAGCGTTGCGACGACGTTGATGAGGAACGGGATGATGCTGACAGCGATCATGAAGGCGCCCAACGTCGAAACCATGTTCAGGATCGTCCAGCCCGCATCGGGACTGTAGTCGCCGATCCGCCGCGGCATGCCCGAGAGTCCCAGCTGGTGCATCGGGAAGAACGCCAGGTTGAAGCCGATGAAGTGCAGCCAGAAGTGGACCTTGCCCAGCGGCTCATTGAGCTTGCGTCCGGTCATCTTCGGGAACCAATAGTAGGTGGCGGCGAAGACGCCGAAGACCGATCCACCGAAGAAGACGTAGTGCAGGTGCGCGACGACAAAGTACGTGTCCTGCACGTGGAAGTCGATCGGCGGCGAGGCCAGCATCACGCCGCTGATGCCGCCGATGAGGAACATCGACAGGAAGCCCAGGCTGAACAGCATCGGCGTGGCGAGCACGAGCTTGCCGCGCCACAGGGTGCCGAGCCAGTTGAACATCTTGATCCCGGTCGGGATGGCGATGAGCGCCGTCATGAAGCTGAAGAACGGCAGGAACACAGTGCCGGTGGTGAACATGTGGTGCGCCCACACGCTGAAGCTGAGCAGGCCGATGGCGACCGTGGCGAAGACGAAGGCCTTGTAGCCGAACAGGGGCTTGCGGCTGAAGACCGGCAGGATCTCGCTCACCACGCCCATGGCCGGCAGGATGACGATATAGACCTCCGGGTGGCCGAAGAACCAGAAGATGTGCTGCCACAGGATCGGGTTGCCGCCGACGGCGGGGTCGAAGAATGATCCGCCGTAGTTGCGATCGATGAACAGGGCGATCAGCCCCGCCGTGAGGACCGGCGTCGCGAGCAGGATCAATGTGGCGGTGACGAGGATGGTCCACACGAAGATCGGCATGCGCATGAGGGTCATGCCCGGCGCGCGCATCTTGAAGATGGTGGCAATGAAGTTGATGGCACCCATGATCGACGCGGTCCCCACCAGCGCCAGGCCGATGATCCACAGGTCGGTGCCGACGCCCGGCGAGAAGCGATCGCTCGTGAGGGGCGCGTACCCGGTCCAGCCCTCAGCCGCGGCGCCGCCGAACAGGTACCCCGAGAAGATCAGCAG
>JBBSLF010000101.1:0-5997 GCA_038255505.1 Candidatus Limnocylindria bacterium | reverse complement strand
CCTGGCCGATCTCGGGGATCAAGGTCTGCCGCGCGTATCGACGCTGCTGCGCGGGCGTCAGGAGTGGTTCGGGCGGCTCGTTCCAGGCGCCGCCGGCGGTCTTCCAGTCGCCGATGGGAGCCTTCATGCTCACCACGTTGGTGTAGCCCATCTGGCTCAGCCACGCGGCGGCGCGACCGCTCCGACCACCGACGGCGCAGTGCAGCAGCAGCGGAGCGTCCTTGTCCGGAGCCACCTCGGCGATGCGCTGCGCCACGTCGGCCAGGGGGAGCAGCGTGGCGCCGGTGACGTGGCCGGCGTCCCACTCGTTCTGCTCGCGAACGTCGATGACGCGATGGCCATCGGCGGCGAGGGCAACCGCCTCGGTCGCGTTTACCTCGCGAAATGTCATGAAACGGGACCTTTCTGAAGCACATCGGCCTCGTCCGGCCAACGGGAGGTCACACCGGTCACGGCGCCCTGGAGCACTTTGTAGCCGAGCAGCGCGCACTTGAGACGCGCCGCACCGATCGGCACGCCGAGGTTCGCGACCACGTTTCGCGGATCCATCTCACGGACCTCGTCGAGCGTCATGCCCCGAAGCTCGTCGGTCATGATCGACGCCGATGCCTGGCTGATCGCACAGCCACGACCGTCAAATGCGACATCGGTGACGCGCTGCTTCGATGCGTCCAGGACCAGGGTCATCGACATTTCGTCGCCGCAGGTCGGGTTCGAATCGGCGAAGGCAAGGTCATGCGGATCGAGCGCGCCATGATTATGCGGAGCGCGGTAGTGCTCGAGAATGAAGTCGCGGTAGAGATTGTCCATCTCAGGCGGTCCCGAACGTGCGCTGCGTGACGCGAATGGCATCGGTCAGGCGAACGATGTCGTCAAGATCGTTGTAGACGCTGAAGCTGGCGCGCGTGGTGGCCGGCACGTCATAGCGCAGCATCACTGGCTGCGCGCAATGATGCCCGGCTCGGACGGCAACGCCCTCTCCATCCAGGATGGTTGCCACGTCGTGCGGATGGACGCCGTCGACCACGAAGCTGATGACCCCGGCATGTTCGTCGGAGTCGTCGGGGCCCAGGAAGCGGATGCCGGGCATGTCGCTCAGCGCCGCCCAGGCGTGCTCGAACAGGAATCGCTCGTGCGCACGCACCGTTGCCATGCCGATGCCCTCGAGGTAGTCGATGGCCGCGGCCAGGCCGGCGGCCTCCGCGATGGCCGGCGTGCCGGCCTCGAACTTCCACGGCACCTCGTTCCAGTCAGCACCGTCGAGCGTGACGCGCGTGATCATGTTGCCGCCGGTCATGAAGGGCGGCATGGCGTCGAGCAGGTCGCGGCGGCCCCAGAGCGCGCCGATCCCTGACGGTCCGAGCATCTTGTGGCCGGACAGCACCGCGAAATCGACATCGAGCGCGGCAACGTCAACGGGCATATGCGGCACGCTCTGCGCCGCGTCCAGCAGGACCAGCGCGCCGGCCTCGTGTGCCATCCGAGTGATCTCGACTATCGGATTAATGGTGCCGAGGGCGTTGCTGACGTGGGTGACCGCCAGCAGCCGGGGGCCGCGCGCCAGCCGCGCGCGCAGGTCGTCGAAGTCGAGGTGACCGTCGTCGGTGATGGCGACGTACTCGATGCTTGCGCCGGTGGCCGCGGCCAACTGCTGCCACGGGACCAGGTTGGCGTGATGCTCCATCTCGGTGGCCAGGATCAGGTCACCGGCGCGGAGGTTGGTCCGGCCCCAGCTGTACGCCACCAGGTTGATCGCCTCCGTGGCATTGCGGACGAAGATGACCTCGCGCGCGCTGGGGGCGCCGATGAACCGCGCCAGGGCATCTCGCGCCGCCTCGAAGCGATGCGTCGCATCCTCGCTCAGCTCATAGATGCCGCGATGGACGTTGGCGTAGTGATGGGCGTAGGAATCGGCCACCGCGTCGATGACGGCGCGCGGCTTCTGAGACGACGCGGCCGAGTCGAGGAAGGAAAGCGGGCGACCCGTGCGGTGCGGGCGATCGAATACCGGGAAATCGGCCCGAAGGGCGGCACCATCGAATACGCCGGGCTGTACGTGTGCGGTGACCATCGCTCTGTTCCGAGCTAGTGCGAAGCGACCGGCTCGGGCGCGGAGACCTCGTCGCCGGTGCCCTCGGGCAGACCGATCTGCTCGCGCACCCAGTCGTAGCCGTTAGCTTCGAGCTGATGGCTGAGCTCCTCGCCGCCGGACATGACCACGCGGCCGTCGAGCAGGACGTGGACGAACTGCGGCTGGACGTAGTTCAGCATGCGCTGGTAGTGCGTGATCATCAGCACGCCCATCTCCGACGACAGCGTCGCATTGATGCCCTCGGCCACGCTCTTGAGGGCGTCGATGTCGAGGCCGGAGTCGGTCTCATCCAGGATCGCCATGGTCGGCATGACGGTCGCCATCTGGAGCATCTCCAGGCGCTTCTTCTCACCACCGGAGAAGCCTTCGTTGACGTAGCGCGTGGCGAAGGCCGGGTCCATGCGGAGAAGGCTCATCTTCTCCTCCATGAGCTTGCGGAACTTGCCGAGCGGGATGCCGGTGTACTTGATCGATCGCTCACCATCGGCGTCGGCCGGCTTGGGATGGTGAATGGCGTTGTAGATGTTGCGCAGGAAGCTGGCCACGGTCACGCCGGGAATGGCGCTCGGGTACTGGAAGGCAAGGAACAACCCCAGCTGCGCGCGCTTGTCCGGCGTCAGGGCCAGCAGGTCCTGGCCGCGCCAGGTCACTGTGCCGGCCGTGACCCGGTACTCCGGGTGGCCCATCAGCGTGTAGGCCAGGCTGGTCTTACCTGAGCCGTTGGGGCCCATGAGGGCGTGGACTTCGCCCTGGCGGACGGTGAGGTCGAGTCCCTTGAGGATCTTCTTCTCCCCAATGCTCACTTCGAGCCCGGAGATGACGAGTTCGTCGGTCATGCGTTCCTTGCTGCTTGCTGCGTGGTGATGGCTGCGGATATGTCTGAATGAGCGCCGGCACGGCGGCGGCGCACCTCGATCGGATACGGCGGACCGCCCGCCATGGCGGCCACATCGGCCAGGCTGGTCGCCCCGAGCGACACGCTCAATGACTCGTACACGCGCTGAAACACCTCATGCACGCTGCACGGCTGCGGCCGGTCGCAGTGCTCGAGGTCCTCCGCTCCGGCACAGGGCATTTCGAGCAGCGGGCCTTCGAGGGCGCGCACCGCTTCGGTCATGGCGATCTCGGAAGCCGGTAGCGCCAGGCGATACCCGCCGGATTGCCCGCGGGTGGCGGTCAGGAGGCCGGCACGTCGCAGGTCGCCGACGATCTGTTCCAGGTAGGCGTGCGGAAGCTTCTCGCGCTTCGCGATCTCGCTCAGCGAGAGCTGCTGATCGTCGGACGGGCGGGCCAGCGCGACGAGAACGCGGATGCCGTACTCGGTGCGCGTGCTGATCTTCATGTGCCCAGCCTGACCATGACCTCGTCGCCTTCGACGACGGTCTGGTAAGCGTTCACGGGACGCACGGCCGGCAGGGCCAACACGCGACCGGTGAACAGGTCAAAGCGCGCCCCGTGGCGCGGGCACTCGACCCCGGTGTCGTCCAGCTCCCCTTCGCCGAGCGTGCCTCCATCATGGGTGCACACGTTGTCGATGGCCCCCCACTCGCCGTCCTCGGTCAGGCCCAGGCACAGCGAACGACCCTCGACCTCGATGACGCGCACGGTGCCGGGCGCGATATCGGCGGCGCGTGCGACTGTGACGAATCCGCTGGCGGTCTGCTCGAGGGCGGTCATGCCGCCACCTCGTCCGAGCTTTCGGCGCCGATGCGCCGCGCCAGCGCGGCGAGCACCCGCTCGCGGATGGTCTCGTCGACGATCTGCGACACGACCTGCTCGAAGAACCCGCGCACAATCATGCGCTCCGCTGCGTCGGCATCAAGGCCGCGCGTCTGGGCATAGAACAGGGTGGTCGGATCGATGGCGCCGGCGGTCGCACCGTGGCCGCAGCGCAGGATGTCATTCGCGGCAATCTCCAGCACCGGGATCGGCTCCGCGCCGGCCTGCGGGCTGAGGAGCAGGTTGCGGCACTCCTGGTAGCTGCTCGTCTGCTTCGTACCGTGGCGCACGTTGGTGATGCCGTAGAACGAGGCATGCGCACGGTCGTACAGGGCCGAGAGGTAGAGCAGGTCGCTGGTGGTGTGGTCCGCTGCGAGGTCCTGCACGGTGTTGATGTCGATCTGTTGGTCGTCCCCCGCGGCGAGGATTCCGAGCACCTTCGACGTGCCGCCCTTGCCGGTCATCAGCACATCGAGGCCGAGCTTCGTGATCCGAGACCCGACCTCCGCGTTGAGCGTGGTGACGACCGCGTCCTGGCCGACCACGACCCGCTCGGCACCGATGCGCCAGGCCCCATCGCCGAGCTGCTGAAGGTCGGCGTAACGAACGCGGGCGGATGGGCCGGCGCGAACGTCAGCGATGCCGCCGTACCAGCCCGCGGCTCCGTCCGGCGACACGACTTCGGTCAGCAGCGTCACGCTGCTGTCCTCCTCGGCCACCACGAGCGTGACCGGATGGAACGCGACGTCGGCGCGCGGCAGCGTCTGGCGGGCGACGAGCGTGCCGTCCACGCTCACGCCGCGCGGGACATAGCAGAACACACCACCGGTCCACGCCGCCTGTGCCAGCGCCCAGAAATGCGCGTGCGAAGCCGGCCCGTCAACCTGGCCAAGGTAGCGCTCCACCAGTTCGGGATGATCGCGCACCGCGGTGCGCAGATCGGTCAGGATCACGCCTATTTCAGCGGCACCAGACGGCAGATGCGTCTCAAGCTCGGGCACGTCCATCAGCAGCACGGCTCCGCGCGGAAGGTCGGCCAGCGACGTGCGGCGCCACTCCTCTTCCTGGCCGGTCGGCGGCGGCGTTGAATCCGCGCGCTTCCACCAGGCGGCGCGGAGCGCGCGCAGCCAATCAGGCTCGTCGAATCGGTCGCTGATCCGCCCGATCGCATCGGCGTCGAGAATGGATGCAGCCTGCACAGTCATCGCGGGTGCCCGGGCCCACTCTTCTCGTCAGGTACCAACCACCGTCGGCTTAGGCGGAAATCGACCCGACATTGTCCGTCAAAACTTGGGTAAATCTGTGTCGCGAGGTCCTCTGGACCTCCAATGGCCTGGCTACGACGATCCTGGTTGGTATCTGGCAGCAGGCGCATCGGGCGGTACGTCACCCGACGGCGCCTTCCATCTGGAGCTGGATCAGGCGGTTCATCTCGACCGCGTACTCCATCGGCAGCTCCTTGACGATCGGCTCGATGAAGCCGTTCACGATCATGGCGCTCGCCTCCGCCTCCGACAGGCCGCGGCTCATGAGGTAGAAGAGCTGCTCACTCCCGACCTTCGAAACGGTCGCCTCATGGCCGATGGTGACGTTCTCCTCGTCGATCTCCATGTAGGGATACGTGTCGGAGCGCGCGTCGTCGTCGAGGATCAGGGCGTCGCAGCGGACAGTCGACTTCGAGCGCTCGCAGCCAGGGTAGACCTTGATCAGGCCGCGGTAGCTCGTGCGGCCGGTGCCCTTGCTGATCGACTTGCTCGTGATCAGTGAAGTCGTGTTTGGCGCGGCGTGGATGATCTTGCCGCCCGCGTCCTGGTGCTGGCCGTCGCCGGCGAAGGCGATGCTCAGGACCTCGCCGTGCGCCCGCTCGCCGAGCAGGTAGATGCTCGGGTACTTCATCGTCACCTTCGATCCCAGGTTGCCGTCCACCCATTCCATCACCGCGTCCTCGTGGGCAACGGCGCGCTTGGTGACGAGGTTGTAGACGTTCGCGCTCCAGTTCTGAATCGTCGTGTATCGAACGCGGGCGCCCTTCTTGACGATGATCTCGACCACGGCGCTGTGCAGGCTGGCGGTGGAGTACGTCGGCGCGGTGCAGCCCTCGACGTAGTGAACGCTGGAACCTTCATCAGCGATGATCAGGGTGCGCTCGAACTGGCCCATGTTCTCGGTGTTGATCCGGAAGTAGG
>JBBSLF010000100.1:0-6003 GCA_038255505.1 Candidatus Limnocylindria bacterium | reverse complement strand
CTCGGTGGCCAGTCGCTCCTCGGCTTCCTGCCGAACAGCTTGCTGCTCTTCATCCCGCTCGCCGCGATCATTTTGGTAGCGCTGCGCCGATCCGGCTACGGTCGCCTCCTCTACGCGGTGGGGGACAACGAGACGGCCTCGCGCCTGGCGGGCGTACGCGTGGGCGGGGTCCTCATGGTGCTCTACGTGATCTCGGGGCTGCTGGCCGGTCTCGCGGGGCTCATCTATGCCGGTGTCATCGGCAGCGCCACCGGCCGCCTGGTGGACCCGTTTCTGCTGCCGTCGGTGGCAGCCGTGGTCATCGGCGGCACGTCCATCTTCGGTGGGCGCGGCGGGTACGCGGGGAGCATCGTCGGCGCGCTCATCCTGACCGTGCTGGTGACCTTCCTGAATGTCATGCAAGCGCCGGAGGCGGTGCGCCAGATCCTGTTCGGCGCCATCATCCTGGCTGTCGCGGCGGCCTACACGCGGATCACGGAGGCGAACTGACTGATGCCCTTTGGACCGTCACGCCACCTCGGGCTGGATCTCGGCGCCACCAACGTGAAGTGGGCCGTGGTCGAGCGCGACGGCGAGACCTGGACGAGCCTCGCGCACGGCCAGCTTCCGACCGATGCTGCCGAGGGCGGTGACGCGGTGATCGGCCGTATGGCCGAGACCGCTCTGCGGGCGCGAGCAAACTGGCCGGGCATCGAGAGCGTCGGCGTCGGCGTGCCCGGCCTCTTCGACGCTGAGCGGGGAATCACCACCTTCCTGCCGAACCTGCCGCCGGATTGGACCGATCGCGCCGTGGCCGAGCCCCTGCGTGACCGCCTGGGCCTTCCGGTGCAGCTCATCAACGACGCGCGCGCCTTCGGTCTGGCCGAGTTGCGCCTCGGCGCCGGGCGTGGGTGCCGGACGATGGTTGGCCTCACCCTCGGAAGCGGTGTCGGCGGCGTGGTCGTCGTCAATGGCCACGTCCACTTTGGGCATGCCGGCACCGGTGGCGAGGTTGGGCACCAGACCCTCCTGCCGGATGGGCCACGCTGCACCTGCGGGAATCGCGGCTGCCTCGAGGCCCTCACTCGGGCCGATGCCGTGGCCGCAGCCTGCGGAACGGCAACGGCGGAGGAGGCGGTCCATGCCGCGCAATCGGGCGATCGGCGGGCTCTGGACGGCCTGGCCGAGATCGGTCGCTGGCTGGGCCTGGGAATCGCGAACCTCATCGTGGTCCTCACACCGGATCGGGTGGTTATCGGTGGAGGCATCGCCGCCGCCGGCGATCTCCTCCTGGAGCCGATCCGCTCCGAGGTGCGGGAACGCGTGCGCGTCACCGACCTCGAGGCTGTGGAGATCGTGACCGCCGAGCTCGGCACGTGGGCGGGGTCCATCGGAGCCGGGGTGCACGGCGCCGAAACGCCGAACCCCGCCGCGGCTGCCTCGTGACGACATCGCAGCCGCCACGCTACCGCACCATCGAGCAGGCATTGCGCGAGCGGATCGCGGACCTGCGGACCGGTGATCTGCTTCCGTCGGACGCGGAGCTGTGTGCCGAATTCGGGGTGAGCCGCATGACGGCCCGCAACGCGATGCAGCGACTTGCGGAAGAGGGGCTCGTCCTGCGCGTGTCAGGTCGTGGCAGCTACGTGGCCGAGCCGCCGGCGCATCGGCGGGCGGATCGGCTCATGAGCTTCAGCTCGGAGATGATCCGTCGCGGGCGCACCCCGACCTCGTTGATCGTGTCACGCGAGATTCGCCCGGCGTGGCGTTCTGTCGCCCGGGAACTCGGCCTGGCCGAGGGTGAGCCGATCGTCTACCTGCGTCGCGTCCGCTGCGCCGATGGCCAGCCGATCGCGCTGGAGACGACGCTGCTGATCGGTTCGCTGTCGCCGGCGGTGATGGCCGCCGACCTGCGTCACGATTCCCTGCATGCCGTGCTGCTCGAGGCCGGCTGGCTCCTGCGGCGGGGAACGGCCACCGTGACCGCCGCGCCGGCGTCGACCGAAGACGCCCGACTGCTTGGCGTGCAAGGGGGCGATCCGATGCTCGTCGAGCGGCGGATCATCATCGATGGCTTCGGCCGTCCGCTCGAGTCAACCGAGTCGCGCTACCCGGCCGAGCGCTATGCGATTGACGTGCGCTTCGACGTGGTGGAGGTGGCGGGCGTCAGTCCGACGGCCCCGGTCGAGGCTCGCTGACGCTCCAACCGGCGTCCACCGTGAGCACCTGGCCGGTCATCATGCGCGACTCGCGGCTCAACAGATGCAGGGCGACCGGGGTGACCGCATCGGCATCGATCGGTCCATTGGCAAAGGGCTGCTTCTCGCGCAGGTAGGCGACAATCGCCGGGTCCGACTGCGCGCGCGTGCTCATCGGCGTCGCAACCAGAGAGGGGGCGATGGCGTTGACCCGGATGCCGTGCGCCGCGTAGTGGGCGGCCATGGCGCGCGTCAGCCCCTCGATTGCTCCCTTGCTCGCGGCGTAGGCGTGGGTCGCGAAGTGAACCGCCGAAGGATGTTGGGCGAGCGCGCTGGACATCGTGAGGATGGTGCCGCGCTGGCCGTCGTCATCCGGCTCCTGCGTCAGCATCTGGCGGACCACGGCACGGGCGACGAGGAACAGGCTGGTGGCGTTCGCCTCCATGACCGTGGTCCAGCCGGTGAGAGTTGCCTCGTGGAGCGGACCGTCACCGAACCGGCGACCGCTGATGCCCACCACCTCGTACAGCGCGTCTATCCGCCCGAAGCGCTCGACGCAGGCGGCCACGGCGGCGTCCACTTCGTCCTCTCGGGTAAGGTCAGCGGCACGCCAGGCGGCGTTCTCGCCGAGCCCTGCTGCGAGCTCGCGGGCGTGGTCCTCGGAGCGCGAGATGACGAAGACGCTGCCACCCTCGGTGGCGATCGCGCGGGCGGCCGACGCAGCCATCCCCGTCGAGCCGGTCACCAGGCAGACACGGCCCTCGAACCGGGTCATGCGGGCCGCCCACCCACCAGTGACCGCACCAGCGCGACGCGTTCATCCGCCGTGGCCCGGGTGATGGCGCTGCCAATGCCGACTGCGGCCGCGCCCGCCTCGAGGAAGTCGGCCGCGCTGGATACGTCGATGCCGCCGGTCGGGATGAGCGCCACGTCCGGCATCGGTCCGCGAAGCTCGCGCACGAGCGACGGTCCGACCGCCGAGGCGGGGAAGAGCTTGACGAACGTGGCTCCCGCATCCCAGGCGGCGGCGATTTCGGTGGGTGTGAGCGCGCCGGGGATGAACGGCAGCCCGCCGGCGACCGCCGCGTGCACGAGCTCGACATCCAGCACCGGCGAAACACCGAAGTCGGCTCCGGACTGACGGGCAGCGTCGAGCTGCTCGCGTCGCAGGATCGTGCCGGCACCCACCAGGTACGGGCCGTCTGACCGCGCGAGCAGGTGCATTCGGACCGCGCCGAGGTCATCCGCGCCGGTCGGGGCGTCCAGCGTGATCTCGAAGGCTCGCACGCCGGCATCGGCGAGCTCCGTGGTCAGCGTCAGCAGCCGATCGAGCGGCTCCACCCGGCGCAGGATCACGATGAGCCGATGCGCACGGATGGCCGTCGCGACCACCCGGGAACGCAGGTCCGATCCGCTCATTGGGCGATCATCGCGCATTCGATCGGTCCGAGGAGCGCGCCATCGGCCACAAGCCGTTCGCGGACGGCATCGGCGCTCAAAGAACGCGGCGTGGATGCCTGCGCGACCGCCAACGCTGCCGCAATGCCGGCCGCCTGGCCCATGGCCATGCAGGTGGCCATCGAGCGCGCCGAGGCGTGCGCGTCGTGGGTGGCAGAGAAGCAGCGGCCAGCGACCAGGAGCCCGTCGATCCCTGCCGGCAGAAGCGATCGATACGGGATGCCGTAGATCCCCGCTTCGCCAACGTATTGCCAGTCGGTGTCGCCACCGGCGTGGTGGTCCTCGATGGGGGCGCCGCACAGCGCGATCTCATCGGCGAATCGCTTTCCTGTCAGCACATCCGAGCGGGTGAGGCGGTAGTCGCCGTGCACGCGCCGCGACTCGCGCACCCCGATGGCGGGCGATGTCGCCACCACGACCGACGCCTCGAAGCCGGGCACCCGGTCGCGCAGGAAGCGGGCGTACTCCTGCACCTGCCGCCGCCCATCGACCTCGGCACGGGTCAGCTGCTCAGGATCGGTGGCGTCAACGTTCGGGATGCGGGTCATGTGAATGAGCACCACGCCCGCGAAGGGCGTGCGGTGCCACGAGCCTTCGATGCGTGGCAGCCGGTAGTCACCTGATTCGGCAGCTTGCCGCATATGCTCCCAGAGCTCCGCCTTCTTGACCGATGAAGCCCGCTCCACGTCGACATTGGCGAGCTTGAACAGGGTCGAGAGTGACTGCACCTTGCCCTGCTTCTGGGCGTTGTCGTACTCGACCCCCGCCATGGCGCACACGTCGGCGTCGCCGGAGGCGTCGATCACGACCGCTGCCTCGATCCATCGCTCGCCGCCTTTGTTCCAGAGCCTGACAGCGCTGATGCGCCCGGCGTCCACGCGCACGCCCGTGGCCCACGTGTGCAGGAGCAGGTCAACACCCGCATCCTCGGCCAACCGCTCCCACAGCACTTTCAACGCTTCCTGGTCGTAGGTCACGCCGGTCCCGGCGCCGTAGGTGTTCGGGCGCTCGAACGCGACACCAGCCTCGGTCAGGCGTTGGACGACCTCCCAGCCGATTCCGCCCACCACGCGTCTCGGGGACTCGCCCGGGGTATAGAAGGCATAGAACGTGTCGAGCACCGCGGTGGAGGTCCCGCCCATGAACGCGAGCCGATCGACGAGCAGTGTCCGGGCGCCGGCGCGCGTCGCGCTGATCGCGGCGGCTGAGCCCGCGGCTCCTGCGCCAACGACGAGGACGTCGTACCGATCGGTCATGGTCGGGTCCCTCGCAGAGCGAAGGCGCGCGCCGGATTCCCGACGAGGATGGCGTCGGTGGCGGCATCACCGATGCGGCGCCGCAGCCGCGGCACGAAGGTCGCCATCAGGTGGCGCATGCCCGGCCCACCGCCGTATGAGCGGAATGAGTCCCGGCGACCCAGGTCGCAGCCCAGGAGAATGCGTTCGCCATGTTCCTCCGCAACCATCGATTCGATGAGGTCAAGCACGACGCTGTCGGGATGGTATTTCGTGCGACCCAGGGTGTCGTACTCGAGCGTGGCTCCACGCGCCGCGAGCTCGGCATGCAGCTCAGGGTCGGGGTTGCGATCGAGGTGGGCGAGGATGATCCGGTTGGGCGGCACGCCCGCATCAGTCAACAGGTCGAGGATCTCGTGCCCGGCGGTGCCGATTTCTGAGTGGACCAGGATGGCGGCACCCGTGCGGCGGCTTCCGATGGCAGCGGCTTCGAGCCGTCGACCTTCGCCCGGGCTGATGTGATGGTACGAGGCGCCTGCCTTGATGACGCCCGCCCGAGCAGCATCGGGCGACAGATCAGGGTCATCCCAATCCGCGGGGTGCATCCCGACCTCGAGGTCCGCCACGATGCGTCCGGCAAGCGTCTCGACCGATGCCTGGTTGACCCAGTGGCCGTCGGGATAGTGCGCGTCGCGGTGGTAGCCGGTGGCCGCGATGATGGTCACGCCGGTCGCGGCCGCGGTGGCACGCAGCAGATCGGGCCGCCGCCCGAGCCCGATGGGCGTCATCTCGACGATCGCCTGCACCCCGGTTGACGTTGCGTCGCGGACCTCTTCCACGGAACGCTCCAGGTCCTCGACCTCTTGGCCCGCGAGGACCGGCGAACGGAGGAAAAGGTGGTCATGTGCGTTCGTCACGCCAAGCGCCGAGGCCGGCATCGGCCCAGTCACGGTCATTACCTGGTCCTCAGGTGCGCTCAGGCTGCCTCCTCTTATGCGGTACGTCGGTCACCGTCATGATGCCGCATCCACGATGTTGACCGCTGTGTTGGTCAATCGTCACGCGGCGGGCAGTCTGGGCGCGGTTTGTCCGATGTGGCGGACACCGGCACGCACGAGGCGCACGCCGGGGCG
>JBBSLF010000099.1:0-6053 GCA_038255505.1 Candidatus Limnocylindria bacterium | reverse complement strand
TATCACGACATCCCGCGACCTATCCGCCTGATCATCGTCGGCGGGCTGATTGCGCTTGCGCCGATGATCCTGTTCGCGCCACCGGCCGAGACGCCGGCCGCCGCCATCTGGACGCGTGCCGAGCTGACCTTCGCCTCCGGCATCTCATTCCTGGCCGCGCTGCTCTCCGTGCGCGGAACGACCGGGCGCGTCAGGCGGGTCCGCGCATGGATCACGGCAGGCATCGGCCTATGGCTCCTCGGTGAGCTCGTTCGGAACGCGGAAGTGGTGCTCGGCATCGACGCCGCCGTCCGCATCTCACACCTCCCGTTCATCGGCGTCCTGCTGTGCGCTGGCCTGGCGTATGTCTCCGCCCTGAAGGGTCAGTTGCGCGCGAGCGACGAGCTCGCGGTCTACCTGGACGGGGCGATCGTGTTGTTCGCCACCGGCGCGCTGATGCTGACCGCGTTCGGCGAGGTCGCCAGCGAGAGCCTGACCGGCGCGGTGGATCTGACGTACGCCTTCTTCTTCCTCGCGACCGCAGGTGCGACGCTGCTGCTGGACGTCGCTGTCCGTGCCGAACGTCGGCCAAGCGGCGCGTACGCGGTCCTCGCCGGGCTGGTGCTGCTCGGGGTCGGGTTCCTGTGGCGCGTCATTGCGCCGCCCGCAGTCGGACTGCACGAGTCCGGAACGCCGGCGGCCCTCCTGTCCCTCGGCGTCGTGGTCGTGATGCTCGGCACGGTCACCTGGACGGACGCGTCTGACGAGCATCCGGGGTACGTTCGATTCGCCAGCCGGCTGCGCGCCGCGATGCCCCTGATCGCGATCGCCATCACCCCGTTGCTCATCGCGTTCCAGTTCCTGAGCCACGTGCATGCGCCGATCGAGGTCCTCAACCGCGCGGCCATCGCGCTCGTCCTGATCAGCGTTGCGGTCCGGCAGAGCGTGCTGCTCAAGGATCGCGAGCGGGCGGTCGCCCGCGAGCAGGGCCTGGGCCGGGAGCTCTCGGCCACCGAGTCCAAGTACCGCGCGCTGGTGGAGCGCCAGCCCGGCGTCGTGTACCTCGCGGAGCCCGGCAAGCACGGGCGCTGGCATTACGTGAGCCCCCAGATCGAGCCGATGCTCGGATTCCCGGCACAGGCATGGCTCGACGATCCCACCCTCTGGGCGCGCCAGATCCACGCGGATGACCGTGAGCTGATCCTCGAACGCGAAGACCTGCTGGCGGCAAGGCATCCGGAAGGCCTCGTCCAGCGGGAGTATCGGCTGTGCGCCGCCGACGGCCGGGAGATCTGGGTGCTGGACGAAGAGATGGTGACCCAGACCGATGACGACGGCACGCCCGTTCTCGTCCAGGGCGTGCTGGTTGACATCAGCCAGCGCAAGCGCGCCGAGCAGGAGCTCCAGGCCAGCGAAGAGCAGACGCGGACGATCATCGATACGGCGAGCTACGCCTTCATCGGAATGGACACCGAGGGCCGCGTGATCGACTGGAATCAGCGCGCAGTCGAGACCTTCGGCTGGGTGCGCGAGGAGGCGATGGGGAGCGTCCTGGCCGACCTCATCATTCCCGAGGCGCAGCGCGAGGCCCATCAGCATGGCCTGGCCCGTTTCCTGTCGACCGGCGAAGGGCCACTGCTCGGTAAGCGTGTCGAGGTCACCGCCCTCAGCCGTGACGGTCGCGCGTTTCCAATTGAGCTGACCATCTGGCCGATCCGCGTGAGGGGCGAGGTCCGGTTCAACGCCCTGGTCGACGACATCACCATCCGCAAGCAGCTCGAGGATCAGCTGCGGCACCAGGCGCTCCACGATCCCCTGACCGGCCTGCCGAACCGCGCGCTCTTCGTCGATCGGCTCCAGCATGCGCTGGACAGGACCGAGCGCGGCCCGACCGGGTCGATCGCCGTCCTGTTCCTGGACCTCGACGACTTCAAAACGGTGAACGACAGCCTCGGGCACGAGGCGGGCGACCGGCTGCTGGAAGCCGTCGCCGAACGGCTCGGACAGACGCTGCGGGCCGGCGACACCGCCGCCCGCCTGGGGGGCGACGAGTTCGCCATCCTGCTCGAAGAGGCCCCGGACGGAGAGCCACAGGCGGTCGCCGCCCGGATCCTCGCGCGCCTGTCCGGACCACTGGAGATCGAGAGCCAGGTCGTTTCCGCCCTGGGCAGCATCGGTATTGCGCTCAGCGGAGATCACGGCAGCACGCCCGAGGAGCTGCTGCGCAACGCCGACCTCGCGATGTACCTCGCCAAGGCACGTGGCAAGAACCGCCACGAGCTCTACGAGCCGGGCATGCACGAGCAGGCCATGCGCCGGCTGTCGATAAAGGCCGATCTCGAGCGGGCGATTGCCAACCAGGAGCTCGACGTCCACTACCAGCCGATCGTTGCCCTCCATGATGGATCCGTGGTCGGCTTCGAGGCGCTCCTCCGCTGGCGGGGCCCTGACGGGCAGTTCGTGGCGGTGCCCGAGATCATCGCCATCGCCGAGGAAACGGGTCTCATTCTTCCGATCGGCCGGTTCGTGATGGAGCGCGCCTGCCGCGATGCGCGACGATGGCAACAGGAGATGGGGCCGGGCGCAAAGCTTGACATCGCGATCAACGTCTCCATCGTCCAACTGGAAAATGGCACGCTCATCGACGATGTCGATCGCGCATTGACCGAGAGCGGCCTCCCGCCGACCTCATTGGTGTTGGAAATCACGGAGAGCGCCCTGTCGACTGACAGTCTCGACTCGGTCCGCACCATCCGGGCCCTGCGGGCGCGGGGAATCCGCCTTGCGCTCGACGACTTCGGAACGGGCTACTCGTCGCTCGCTCGACTACGGCGCTTCCCGGTCGACATCGTGAAGATCGACCGTAGCTTCGTGAGCGCCATCACCAAGAGCCGCGAAGGTGTCCTGGTGCAATCGATCCTCGACCTCGGCCGTTCGCTCGACATGGAGGTCGTGGCCGAGGGCATCGAGACCGAAGCCCAGATGCTTGCCCTCCGCGCCCGAGGCGCGCAATTGGGGCAGGGCTATTACTTCGCGCGGCCGATGGCTCCCAACGCGGTGCCCGCCACGCTCGCCGCGGGCAAGCTACCGCTACCCCTGAAGCGCCAGGGATCCGGAATCGCCAAGGGAGCATGACCTGGGAATGGCTGACTGCTACGCTGCACGACAATGAAGATCGGCGAGTGGGATAACCTCGGTCGGGCGCGCGGCCTGCTCCAGCGACAGCTGGGTGAGCTCCGTGCGTCCGAGGACGCTGCGCACGTCGCGGTGAACCCGGACAGCGGCCGGCTGCGGATCTACATGGCGACCGACCTTGGCCTGTTCGACTACACCTACGGACCCGCCGGCAGCAATCTCGAAGGCGACTGGATCCTGCGAGGGCAACTGCACCGATGGACCTCCGTCCGCGGCCTGCGACTCCAGACCGACGCCCAGATCGATGAGGCAACCGGCGAGACGCGGTCGGTGTGGCGCCTGGTGGCAGAGGACCCGAAGGTCGAGCTCAGCGCCACCAGCGATGCCGGGCCGCGAGCCATCGACGCGGTGCTCGCCGTGGCTCGCGCCTGTCTCAGCCGTGCTGGCTGACTCATTCCGGGATGACGATTCCGGAGAGGTCCTCATCGGCCTCTGGCCACCGCGGGTCCATGTCGCGCATGGTCTCGGCCAGGATCTCGGCCACGGCAAGATCGCGATACCACTTCTGATCGGCTGGAACGACGAACCAGGGCGCAGCGGCGGTTGAGCAGCGCGCAAGCGCATCGGTATAGGCAGCCCGGAAGTCATCCCATCTCGCGCGTGTCTCGAGATCGCCCGACGCCCATTTCCAGTTCTTGTCCGCGCTGTCGAGGCGCTTCTGAAGCCGATCTCGCTGCTCGTCACGGCTGATGTGCAAGTAAAACTTCACGATGCGCGTACCGTTCGACGCCAGGTGGGACTCGAACGCGTTGATCTGGTCATAACGCTCTGCCCAGACCGATTCGGGCACCAGCTCATGGACACGAACGACCAGCACATCCTCGTAGTGGCTGCGATTGAAGACGCCGATGCGTCCCCGCCCCGGCGCGTTCGCGTGCACGCGCCACAGGAAGTCGTGGCGCAGCTCTTCATCGGTCGGCACGCCGAATCCGGCGACGCGCGTGCCCTGCGGATTGAAGGCCGTTATCACCTTGCGGATGAGCCCATCCTTGCCGCCGGCGTCGAGCGCCTGGAGCACGATCAGCAGGCTCTGCTTCGATTCCGCCCACAACCGCTGCTGAAACTCGGCCAACTCGGCGCGCAGCTCCTTGATCCGTTCTCGCGCCGCCTCCTTGTCCCCGTCGAAGCTCGGCGTCGCTCGGGTGTCGATGGCCTCGAGGTCGGGGGTCGTGCCGGGCTGAACCCGCAGCGAATCGGCGAAGCTCATGCGTTTGGTCTCCGTGCGGTCAGGTAGAGGGCCCCGAACGGGATGACGTACGTTCCGTCGGGCTCCCTCGGCGTCGCGGCGAGCATCTCATCGGTCAGCGCGCGGTGCTGCTTCGGTGTGAAGTTGGCGGTCGCCGCACCGCGCGAGCCGATCTCGCGCCAGCTCCGGAAGGCTGCCTCATCGGCCAGGCGGATGGCCGTGGTCGGATTGCCATCGGTCTCGACGTCGATCCATCCGGCATCGGTCGCGAATGCGTGGAGCGCTGCCTGCGTCGGATAACGACTGCTCGTGTCGATGCCGTGCCGGTCGTAGATCGCGCCATAGACGGCCGTCGGCGTCACCTTCTCCGGCCCGGGGACCGAGACGCTCAGGCGCCCGCCCGGCCGTGTGACGCGGAGCCACTCACGCAGCACCGTCGTCGGATCGGTCGCGAACAGAAGCGAATGCGCCGCGATCGCGACGTCAAACGCGCTGTCGCCAAAGGTCAATGCTCCGAAATCCATCTCACGAAATTCGACGCCGGAGACCTCGTCGCGCGCGATATCAAGCATCCCCGGCGCTGCGTCCACACCGGTAACTTCGCGCCCCTCGCCGCGTGCTGCCGCGGCGGCGATCCCGGTACCGGTGCCGAGGTCGAGCACGCGCTCGCGCGGATTCAGACGGGCCCGGCGCACCACTTCCGCCGCTATCGGCCGCAGCGACGGAGCCATGGTGGCCGCATAGCTCGCAGCCGTGTCGCTGAAGCGCTGCGCAGGGGTGATGGTCACCGGCGAAGAGTTTCCGAGGGGCGGTGGCGCTCCACGAAGCGCTCAATACGGTCCATGGCCTCGACGATCTGCTCGTAGGCGGCCGCGTAGCAGACGCGGACATGGCCGGCGCCGGACGGTCCGAACGCGCTGCCGGGAACGACGCCCACGCGCTCCTCGGCGAGAAGCTTCTCGGCAAAGGTCGACTCGTCCATGCCCGTCGCATCGGTCACGCGCGGGAAGCAGTAGAAGGCTCCCATCGGCTCAAAACAATGCAGGCCGATCTCGTTGAAGCGGTCGGTCATGTAACGCCTGCGGCGGTCGTATTCGGCGCGCATGGTCTGGACATGCGGCTCGCCACTGCGCAGGGCTTCGATGGCGGCGAACTGGGCCGATGTGGGCGCGCACATGATCCCGTACTGGTGCACCTTCGCGATGCCAGCCATGATCTCGGCCGTGGCCGCCACGTAGCCGATGCGCCAGCCTGTCATCGCGTAGCTCTTGCTGAAGCCACCGAGGAGGACCGTTCGTTCGCGCATCCCCGGTAGCGAGCTGAACGCCGTGTGCTCGTGGTCTCCGTAGACCAGACGGTCGTAGATCTCATCGCTGTAGACGAGGAGATCATGCGCCTCGGCGATGCGGGCGATGGCCTCAAGCTCTGGACGGTCAAGGGCGGCGCCGGTTGGATTGTTCGGATAGCCAAGGAAGATTGCCTTGGTAAGCGGCGTAATGGCTGCTTCGATCATCTCCGCGGTCACGCGGAAGTCGGTGGCGTCCGTGGTGCTCACGGGCACCGCCACGCCGCCGGCGAGCTGGATGCACGGCGCGTAGGCCACGAAACACGGCTCGTGGTAGATGACCTCGTCGCCCGGATTGATGGTGGCGCGAAGAGAGGCATCGACTCCCTCGGAGGCGCCGACCGTGAT
>JBBSLF010000098.1:0-6116 GCA_038255505.1 Candidatus Limnocylindria bacterium | reverse complement strand
CGGTCGAGGAAGTGCGTTGCAACGCCGCGCAGGTGGGTGGGGGAGGCGAGTCGGAGGCGCTCGTAGCCCGCATCGGTCAATGAGGCCCATTGGCCGCGACGGTCGATATCGCAGGTGACGCGCTCGACCAGGCCATCGGCGACCAGGCGGTCGACCAGGCGGGTAGCGCCCGAGCGAGACAGTAGCAGCCGATCGGCGAGCTCGCTCATCCGCAGCCGCCGGTCGTCGACGGCCGATAGCTGGACGAGGACGTCGTAATCGGTCAGGGCAAGGTCCTGCTCTGATTGGAGCTCACGCTCGAGCTCACGGATGACGCGGGCGTGCGCGCGCAGAAACGTACTCCACGCGGCGATGCGTGGATCGTGGCGCGCTATCTGCTGTTTCATCGGTTCACCACTTTGCGAGTTAGTTGCGTTCGCAACCCAAACCCTGTATAGTTGCACAGTCAATCATACAGCACCCTTGCACCGCACCACTGGAGCACAGCACCGTGACCTGGACCCTTGATCCGGCCCACTCGGCCGTTACATTCAGCACCAAGCATATGATGATCACCACCGTCCGCGGCAACATGAAGATCCGCGACTTCGACCTTTCCTTCGATCCCGGTGATCTGACCATCCGTGGCGAGACTCGCCCGGTCGTGCTCGACGCCGAATTCGGCGGCATCGTGCCCAACATGCAGGGCGGCGAGCGGGCGGCGTTCAGCGCACACACGAAGATCAATCGGGACGACTTCGGCCTGACCTGGAACGTGGCGCTCGAGCAGGGCGGACTCCTGGTCAGCAAGGATATCAAGGTCGAGATCGACCTCGCCGCCGTGTCCTCCGAGACCGAAGCAGCCGCCGAGGTCAAGGCCGCGACCGAGCTCGAGGCCGTCAGCGCCTGACGTTTGCTCGGTGTCGTGCCGCGCAGTCGTCGTGCGCGACGCCGGCCCCGCGTTGGGTCATACGCCGTGTGGGTGGGCGCTAGGCGGCAGAAGAGCGGTGAACCGTCGATGTCTGAGCGTGCGCGAGACCGATTAAGCCCGGTTCTCTCGGATAATGCCCGTCACGACGGCGATTGCAGCGAGCGTGATCTCGGTTCGGACTATTGCCGTGCCGGTTGTCATTTGACCCAACGCGGCGATGGGCGACGCGCAGGATCGGAGGCAGCCTACTCGCTGAACGTCAACGTCACGCGGCACGGCGGTGCCCAGCGGCGGGTCCCGGTAGGATTGGCCGATGCCGAAGCTCGACTACCCCCATGCTCCGACCTCTGACCAGGTTGATGTCCATCACGGAGAGCGCATCGCCGACCCCTACCGACCGCTCGAGGACACCGACGCGCCCGAGACCCGAACCTGGATCGAAGCACAGAACGCGCTGACCGGCCGCGTGCTGGCAGAGGCTCCGGCACGCCACGAGATCCGGGAGCGCCTTGGGCAGCTGTGGGACTTCCCACGCGCTGGCTCGCCGTGGCGGCGCGGCGACCGTTGGTTCGCGCTGCGCAACACCGGGCTCCAGGATCAGGACATCCTTTGGGTGTCCGATGCACCGGGCACCGATGGGACAGTACTGCTCGACCCGAATGCGTTGAGCTCCGACGGCACGACCGCGTTGGCATTGGTGGCTGCCTCCGAGAGCGGAGAGCTCATCGCCTACGCGGTCAGCGATGCCGGTTCGGACTGGCATACGTGGGGCGTGCGTCGGACATCCAATGGCGAGGATCTGCCTGATCGCATCAGCTGGAGCAAGTTCGCATCGGCGGCGTGGACGCATGACGACCTCGGCTTCTTCTACGGTCGCTACCCGGAGCCACCGGCCGACGCCGCCTACGACGCGCCGAATCGTGATATGGAGCTGCGTTATCACCGGCTCGGGGACGACGTCGCCAGCGACCGGCTGATCTTCTCCGCGCCGCACGAGCCGGAATGGGGCTTCGAGCCTGAAGTGACCGATGAGGGTCGCCTGCTGGTGATCACCATCTGGCGTGGCACCAACCAGGAGAACCGACTCTACGTCGCCGACCTGACCGGCGGCGTCGAGGCTGCCACCGTGCGCCCCCTCTTGGATGACGCCGACGCGCGCTACGAGCTCGTCACGGCCATCGATGGCTCGCTGCTGGTGCTGACCGATCTCGACGCACCCATGGGTCGCGTCCTCGCCTTCGAGCTGGATGATTCGGAGCACCCGCGCGAGATCGTGCCGGAGGCCATGGACGCGCTGGAGCAGGTCCGGCTGGTCGGCGGTCGGCTCGCGGCAGTGTACCTGCACGATGCGCATCATCGGCTCGCCATCTTCGAGGCCGATGGGCGTCATGTCGTCGACGTGACGCTTCCGGGGATCGGCACGGTGGCTGATCTGGCTGGGCGCCGCGATGACGATGAGCTGTTCTTCAGCTTCACGACCTTCAGCGCGCCCGCATCGGTCCTGGCGCTTTCGATGGCCGATGGATCCGTGCGAACCATGCGGAGCGCCGAATTGCCGTGGGATCCGGGCGCGTTCGTGACCGAGCAGGTGTTCGTCTCCTCCTCCGATGGCGCGCAGGTACCGCTCTTCCTTACGCGCCGATCCGACGCTGCGCCCAGCGGCGACGTGCCTACCTTGCTGTACGGCTACGGCGGCTTCCAGATCTCGGTCGGCCCCACGTTCAAGCCGGAGTGGCTCGCGTGGATGGAGCGGGGTGGCCTGCTGGCCGTGGCGTCTCTGCGCGGCGGCGGCGAGTACGGAAAAGCGTGGCACGATGCCGGCCGCCTGGAGCGCAAGCAGAACGTGTTTGATGATTTCGCGGCTTGCGCCCGCTGGCTCGCGTCCTCAGGTTGGTCTCGACCCGAGCGGATCGGCATCAGCGGTCGTTCCAACGGTGGGCTGCTGGTCGGTGCCAGCATCACGCAGCATCCCGAACTGTTCGGCGCGGCGATCGCGGAGGTGGGCGTGATGGACATGCTGCGCTTCCATCGGTTCACCATCGGTTGGGGCTGGACCAGCGACTACGGATCGGCCGACGAGCCCGGACAGTTCCGCACATTGCTCGCCTACTCGCCGCTCCACAACATTCGGCCCCGACGGGGCTATCCGCCGACGCTGGTGACGACCGGCGACCACGACGACCGGGTCGTGCCCGGACACTCGTTCAAGTTCGCGGCGGCGCTGCAGGCTGCGCAGGACGGTGATGCACCGGTGCTGATCCGCATCGACACGGACGCCGGACATGGAATGGGTAAACCCGTGAGCAAGCTGATCGACGAGCGTGCCGACGTGCTGGCTTTTCTGGACGTTTCCCTGAGCGCCCCTTGACATCGGATTGATGTCAGGCGCCTGGGACCTCGATCCAGAAGGTTGAGCCCAAGCCCTCTTCGGACACCAGGCCCACGGTTCCATGGTGAGCCTCCGCGATGTGCCGCACGATCGCCAGGCCCAGGCCAGCACTGCCTCCGAGCTGCTCGGCGTCCCGGGTGCGGGCACGCGATCGGTCAACCTTGTAGAAACGCTCGAAGATACGCGCCTGATGGGCTTCGGATACACCAATGCCATCGTCGGCGACGGTGAAGCGCACACGGTCGTCCAGCGCCTCCCAGCCGATGCGCACCTCGCCCCCGCGATGGCTGTACTTCACCGCATTGTGCGCCAGGTTGAGGAGCGCCTGACCGAGCCGATTGGGGTCCGCGAGTGCGCGAACTTCGGTTGGCGACGGTGGGCGCTGGACGATATGGACCTTGCGCCGTTCGGCCACCGGACCAATGCGTGTGACGCAGTCAGCCACGACCGCTTCCGGATTGAGCGGCTCGAGAGTGAGCGCCGTCTCGCCCGATTCGATCATCGACAGGTCGAGCAGCTCGTCGACCAGCTGCGCGAGATGATCAGCCTCGCGCTCCACCTGGCTGGCAAAGTCGCGCATCGTCGCCGGATCATCGACGGAGCCCGATGAGACCGTCTCGGCCAGCAGCTTGATCGATGTCAGCGGAGTGCGGAGCTCGTGGCTGATGTTCGCCACGAAATCGCGCCGCACACGCTCCATGCGACGTAGGGCCGTGATGTCGTGGAGCGACAGCACCACCCCGCCGCCGGCAAGTGGAACGGCGTCGACGGCAAAGTGACGCATTCCGAGGTGGCCGAGATCGGCCTCGCCGGCGACCGCTTCGCCCAACGTCACTGCGTGGCGCGCCACCGCATCGAAGGATGCGGATCCGAACGCGGCGATGAGACTCATCCCGACGATGGATGGCTCGTCACGCTCCGCGAGGGAAGCGGCCTCCGGCCCGGCACGGATGATCCGCAGGTCGCGGTCGATCATCAACAGCAGATCGCCACCGCGGCGGGCGAGCAGCGCCTCGAAGGCGGCCGCCGCAATCGGGTCGATCATGCCGATCGCGGCGAGAATGCGTACCCAACGCCGCGGACGGTGCGGAAGTAGTCATGGCCTTCGTCGGCCCGCAGCTTGCCGCGCAGCCAGCTGACGTGAACGTCGACCGTCCGTCCATCGCCGAGGTAGTCATAGCCCCAGATCCGCGCGAGCAGCTGGTCACGCGTGAAGATGCGCCCAGGGGAACCGGCCATGTGGGCCAGCAGGTCGAACTCCTTCGTGGTGAGGTGGATCTGTTCGCCCTCCACGCTCACCTCGCGGCGGGCAACATCGATCTCGACGCGACCGAAGACGAGCTCCTCGCGCTTCTCGGGCTCCTCGGTCTCACGGCGGTGGCGGCGCAGGACCGCCTCGATCCTGGCGAGGAGCTCCGGCCGGCTGAAGGGCTTGGCCACGTAATCGTCCGCGCCGATCTTCAGCCCCACCACGCGGTCGATCTCGTCGCCCTTGGCGGACAGGATGATGACCGGCGTCGTGACGCCTTCGCGGCGCAGGACGCGGAGCACCTCTACGCCGCTCATGCCGGGCAGCATGACGTCGAGCAGGATGAGATCCAGCCGTTCGCTCCTGGCCGCCTCGAGCGCCGCTTCGCCATCCGAGGCGGAGGTCACCTCGTATCCTTCGCGGCTCAAGTTGAAGGTGAGCGCCTGTCGCAGCGTTGGGTCGTCCTCGACCAGCAGAAGTCGTCGTCGCATCGGTCCCCCCTCAGGGGTTGAGGTCCTCGACCTGGCCGGTCGCCAGGTACACCACGTCCTCGCCGATATTCGTCACGCGATCGCCAAGTCGTTCGAGGTGATGCGCGGCGAACAGCATGTGTGTTGCTTGGCGGGCGCGTTCGGGTGCCACCTGCATGAGCTGCATCGCATCCTCGTACACGCTGCTGTACAGATGGTCCAGCTCGTCATCGCGCGCGCAGACGCCCCGCGCCTCCTCCTCGCTGATATCGACGAGGGCGCGCATGGCTGAACGGAGCTGCTCGCGGCAGATCTGCTCCATGCGCGGAATCTGGCGCAGGATCGGAGTTTCAGGCTCCGATGCCAGTTGCTGGGCCAGCTTGGCGATGTTGGTGGCGTAGTCGCCCATGCGTTCCAGCTCGGCCGCGGCGTGGTAGAGCGCCAGCAGCTCGCGCACGTCGCGGGCCATGGGACCCTGGGTGGCGATCAGCGTGGTGATCTCCATGTTGATTTGACGCTGAAGCTCATTGACCTCGGCGTCCTCCCAGCGCACGGTGTCGGCCAGGTCGGAGTCTCGCTCGATGAGGGCGCGCCCGGCGCGTTCCAGCGCCTGCTCAACGCGAGCACCGAGTCGCAGGACGTCGTCCTTGACTCGATCGAGCTGGCGCTCGAACGTCGCGCGCGGCCCGACGAACGTTGGCCGGTCGTCCTGTTCGGTCTGTGGTTCGTTCGCCGCTGCCTTCTTCATGGGTGGTGCTCCTCCCCCTCAGCCGAAGCGGCCGGTGATGTAGTCCTCGGTCAGACGGTTGGCCGGGCTCGTGAAGAGCTGCTGCGTCGGCGCCATCTCGACCAGGTAGCCAGCCCGATCATCGCCCATGGTCAGGAAGGCGGTCACGTCGCTGGCCCGCGCCGCCTGTTGCATGTTGTGGGTGACGATGACGATCGTGTAATTCTCCTTTAGCTCGCGCATGAGCTCCTCGATCTTCAGCGTGGCGATCGGATCGAGGGCACTGCACGGCTCGTCCATGAGGATCACCTCGGGCTCGACGGCGATCGCCCGCGCGATGCACAGCCGCTGCTGCTGTCCGCCCGAGAGCG
>JBBSLF010000097.1:0-6193 GCA_038255505.1 Candidatus Limnocylindria bacterium | reverse complement strand
GCGCGAGGTCCATTGGGCGCCGACGGAGCCGAGCTGCGCCTGGACTTCGGCCGCTACGAGGGCTGGACCCTGGGCGAAGTCGTACGACGCGATCCCGAGTACCTCGGCTGGCTGCGCCGCCACGCTTCCGGGGCCAGATATCGGGACGCGATCGACATCCTGCTCCGCAAGCACCGCCCAAAATAGTCCTGGACCGCTGCCCGGCGCGGTCCGGCGCGGTCCGGCGCGGTCCGGCGCGGTCCGGCGCGGTCCGGCGCGCGAATGAACTTGTCATTTGTGCGCAGAGCGCTTGTTAGGCGATCCAATTCGCCGCTTCGCCTTGTTACCGAGCTCAACCTCCTCGCTGATCGCCCGGGATGCCTGCCTACGGTGCGCATGACGACAAAACGACAAGCGAGGCCGACCACGGCGCACCTTCTCGATGCCGGGCAAAAGTCCCGTCACATCTGGACCGATGTACGGCTCACAGGAACCCGATCTGCTGCCATCCTCGGAGCGTCAACAATTAGGCGCCCAATCGCGCTGAACAACCATGGCGCCCGCGCTGCCCCGCGGCGTCGCCACACGGGAGCACACGTCGACCATGCAACGATTCCGCAGGACCTGGCTCGCGCTGATGGGAGGGGCACTCCTCGTCACGCTGTCCATATCGACGGCCTTTGGCGCCGCCCCGGCCGGCACGCGCGACGCGACGCGCGGCCAGACAATCGCCGCACTCGTCCACGGAGTCGTCTTCGACACCGATGCCGAGCACGAAGATGAACCTCAGGTCGGTGATGACACTGAAGAGTCCGCCGAGCTCGACGAAGAAGAGACCGATGCGGCCAACGGCGAAGAAGTGACCGATTCGGACGAGGAGGAAGTGGAGGCCGACTCACACGGAACCTGCGTGTCAGAGGTCGCCCGCGACAAGAGCGCGGTCGGCGGCAAGAACGGCAACCACGGTGGCGCGGTGAGCGAAGCCGCTCGAGTCACCTGCCGCGAGGGCACCGAAGAGGCCGAGGAAAAGGCAGAGGCGTCCGAGGACACCGAGGCCGCATCGGACAAGCAGGCGCTCAAGGCGGAGGAGCAAGCGGCCACTTTCGCCGAGCAGGACGCCAAGCAGGCCGAGAAGGCCAGTCATGCCGGTGGGAAGCCGTCGTGGGCCGGCAACGACGGCGCCGAGGACAATGGCAAGGGCGGAGGCAACGGGCGCGGCGGCGACCGGCCCTAGTTCATCGGCCCAAACAGGAACCGACGAGACGAGCCCGGGCGCAGCGCACCGGGCTCGTTTGCTTTTTCAGTCTCCGCCGTCGGCAGGACTTGTCGAGTCGTCCGGAATCCCCGGCTGCTCCTTCGGATTCGTGCCCGGGCGTTCGTCGACGCCCTGGTTCTTCAGGTAACGCTCCTGCTCCGCGAACTCGCGCTCGTTGTCCTTGGCGCGCTGCGCCTGGTCGACGTTCTCGTTGACCCGATCCTGGGGGATCGGGCTCTGGCGTGCATCACTCATGGATGTAGCAGTGGCAGGCCGCGTGCCATGGAGCGCTAGCAACAATAATGCGATGACATCAACCGCCATCCGACAGGAGACATCGTGCTTGACCAATTCCCCATCGCCCCCACGCTGGCGGCCTCGGACATCGCCCGCGCGAAGGCCTGGTATTCCGAAAAGCTTGGCCTCGGGCCCACAGTCGAGTGGGAAGGCGGGCTTCTCTACCCGGCCGGCGGCAACCCGATGGGCTTCGGCATCTACCTCAGCCCGAACGCCGGGACGAATCGGGCCACATCAGCGGCCTGGGTCGTCGACGACCTCGACCGGGTCATGGCCGAGCTGCGCGACCGCGGGGTCGAGTTCCAGGACTACGACATGCCGGAATTGCTGACGGTCGATGGGATCGGCACATCCGAAGACGGCAGCCGGAGCGCCTGGTTCATCGACAGCGAGAGCAACACCCTGATGCTCTTGCAGCCCGCCACCGCCTTTCCCGGCTGACGCCCTGGTCAGGCGTCCGGTGCGAGGGCTCGACAGATCGGCAGCCTGCCGGCCGGCTCCGCGCCTCTTCGGCGCGTTCAATTCCATGGGAGCGCTCGAAGGCGGACCCCGTCACGCCTCGTGGATGGCACCGGATATGCGGTGTGCAGATGTGCTGCCCGTACGTTCCTTGTGGAGAAGCATTCTTTGGCCGACGGACGACGAACCGCCTACGAGGTGCTGCAGGTGCGGGACGAGGCCGACCAGGTCGTCGTACAGGCGGCGTATCGCGTCCTCGCGGCGAAGTACCACCCCGACTACAACACCGCTCCGGGTGCGGAACGCCGCATGGCGGAGTTGAACGACGCCTACGCGTCCATCCGCTCCGCTGAGCGCAGGGCGGTCTACGACAAGACTCGACGGCCGATCGAGGCGACCCGTGCCCAGGCCCCGGGCCGCGGACAGGCCACGAGCCCGCCAACCGCCGCAGGCGCTCGCACTCGAGCGACGTCAAACGACACGGTTGACTTCGGCCGCTACGCTGGATGGTCCCTCGCCGACCTGGCGGTGAGCGACCCGGACTACCTGCGCTGGCTCGGCCGACATTCGTCTGGCATCCGGTACAGGCAGCGGATCGACGCGCTCCTCAGGGATCGCCCCAAGCCGACTACTTCGAGCAAGGTGCGCGGCCGCTGAATCGGCAGTCGATCCTCAGTACACGATCACGCGCCGAGCTCCGTCGCCGTGGCGCATGGCGTCGAAGGCTTCGTCCACGTGGTCGAGCCCGATGCGCTCCGTGATCAGCAGGTCGAGCGGTAGCCTTCCCTCGAGATACTCGGTGGCGATCATCGGGAAGTCGCGCGCGGGCACGGCCGACCCGTAGTTCGAGCCCCGGATCTGTTTGCCTTCCTCCACGAGCCGATACACGTCGAAGCTGGCGCGCTGCCCCTGCGGAGTCATCCCGACCAGGGTGACCGTACCGCCCGGCCGCGCGAGCTCGATCGCCAGTTCAACGGTCGACACCAGACCGATGCACTCCAGCACGTGATCGGCTCCGCGTGCCTGATCAGCTTCGCCTTCCAGCAGTGTCCGATGCGCGCCCGCCTGGCGTGCGAGCTCCAGCTTTGCCGACGAGGTGTCGATGGCCGTGATCGGGTTCGCGCCCGCTGCTGCGGCACCCATGACGGCCGACAGACCGACGCCTCCCAGCCCGATGACGACCACCGACTCCTCGACCCTCACACCCGCAGTGTTCCTGACAGCGCCGATGCCGGTCGTGACGGCACAGCCGATGAGCGCCGCGATCTCCGGCGGCGTCCTCGGATCCACCTTGATTGCCGCGGATCGCGCGACCACCTGGTGCTCACCGAAGGTGCCGATGCCCGAGTAGGCACCGATTGGTTCCCCGGAGGTTTTTCGCAGTCGGACGAGCTCCGGCGCCAGGCGATGACCGCTCCCGTCCGGCGTGGCGCACAACCAGGGTTCTCCTTGTTCGCACGCGTCGCATCGGCTGCACGGCGCCGTCCAGGCGAGGACGACAAGGTTGCCAGGCTCCAGGTCGTTGACACTGTCACCGATACTCTCGACCCACGCCGAGCCCTCGTGACCGAGGACCACGCCCGCCGGACGTTCCCACTCGCCATCAACGATGTGCAGGTCTGAGTGACACACGCCCGCCGCCGCCATCCGCACGCGCACCTCGTTGCGCTGCGGCGGATCCAGCACAAGTTCCGCGATCCGCGCCGGGCGACCTGGTGCGTCGAACACGACCCCGCGTGTATTCAGCTGTTCCTTCATCCCGCCGATGCTACGCCGTGGACGTCAGCGCTTGAGCTGGAACACGACCTCCGCGGCTGTGGGTGCGCGCACGCACCGCTTTCTCCTGGTACGGAACCGATGATCCGTATCGGGCTCCGTAGAACTCCGGATGCCAGCGCGATCAGGTACCTGTAAGGTCAGGACATGCAGCAGTCAGGGCGGGACCGGAGTCCGTCGATTCCCGAGGTCGACGAGCTCACGGAGGAAGGTCCCGCGCTGCGCGACGCCACGGCCGCCGCCCGCCGCGCTGCCGATGATGAGGCCGCCGCCGCAAGCATTCGCGAGCGGTTCACAGCCCTCCCAATGCCGGCCATCGACCCGGATGAAACGATCGCGCGGCACTTGGTCCCGGGAGAGCTGGTATGCGGCTTGCGTACCCATGCGATCCTGAAAGCACCCGGTGAAGATCGAGCCCTCGGGTATGGGGGCACCCTCTATCTGACCTCTCGCCGGCTGGTTCACGTGGGGCAGGTGATGATGGCGATGCAGCTGACCGATATCGTGGAGACTTCGCTTGCCGGCGAGCGGCTTCTCGTGACGCTCCGCGGCGGCGAAGGATTCATCATGGACCTGAACCGGCCCCGGGTCCTGCGCGCCGAGATTGCGGTCGCGACGCGAGCACTCCGCTGATGACCGCGCGCCGTACCCCGATCGAGGCCGAGACCGCCGAGCAGGTTGACACGCCAGCACGGGTCGCTCGACCGACTGGGACGTCAATCACCGCCGGGCGCCTGTCCGGGCCGCATACGCGCGCCGAGGCCGAGGAGCAATACGTTGCCGCGCGCAACGCGTGGACCGCCGCCATGCGCCTCGCCTCGAGCGGACGCGCGGCCGACCTGGCATCACTGGCGATCACCCAGGAGGCGTACGAGGCCGCTGCCGCCGAGCGCGATCGCTGGATCTCGGGCGAACGCGTGGCCATACCGATCCAGCCCGATACAGGCCAGCACGGCGTCGACGCCGCCGTCGGGCAGGAGTTGGCATGGAGACGGGTGCGCGCGTCGGAGTCCAAGGCGCCGGGCATACTCGGCCGGCTGGCCCGAAAGCTTCGCGGGCGCTAGGTCTTCACTTCGCGCGGTAGCGCTGAGCAGCCTCGGCCCGATTCCTCACCCCCAGCTTGCGGAGCACGCTGCCCACGTGGCTCTCGACCGTGCGCGGAGAGATTGCAAGAGCGGTGGCAATCTCACGATCGGTCATACCTTCCGACAGCAGACGCAGGACCTCGCGCTCCCGCACGCTGAGAAGGTCAGCAACGTCATCGTCCGCGGCGTGACCGCTTCCCCCGCGAGCAAGGTGTTCCACGACCACAGCGGCATGGACGCGTGACATCGGCAGGTCCCCGCCTCGAAGTCCGCGGAGCGCACGGAGCAGAGCATCGCCGGTCAGGTCCTTGGTCAGGTAGCCCGCAGCTCCATGGCGCATGGCAGCCAGAAGGTCACGGCGGTCGGTCGAGACCGTGAGCATCACGATCCGCGTCTCGGGCAAGCGGGGGGCAAGCTCACGCACGGTCTCGATGCCGCTCATCCCAGGCAGGTCGATGTCGAGCAGGATCACGTCCGGCCGAAGCTGCGGCGCCAGTGACACTGCTTCCTCTGCGCTGGCTGCCTCCCCAACCACGGTGATATCCGGCGCCTCGATCGCCTGACGAATGGCCGATCGCACCAGCGCATGGTCGTCGACGAGCATGACGCGCATCGGCTCCTCAGGCATCGTTCACCTCCCTCCTGCGACCGGCAACAGCAGCTCCACGCGCGTTCCATTCTGCGGTGCGGACGTGACCGAGAGCTCGCCTCCGATCACGGCCGAACGCTGGCGCATGCTGTCGAGCCCGAACCCGCGGCCCACATCCTCCGGGTTGAAGCCTCGACCATTGTCCGATATCGAGACGCGCAGAAGATCCCCGTCACGCGCCACCCGGATCTGGACCACCGTCGCGTCGGCATGACGCCGCGCGTTGGTCATGGCCTCCTGCACGATGCGAAGCACCTCGGCCTGGGCTCGAGGACCGAGCTCCGGGATCAGTCCGTCGGTGATCAGCTCGGCGCGCAGTGCGAATCGGTCGGAGAAGTCGTCAGCGTGCCGCGCCAACATCGTGAGCAGCGGACCAGAGTCCGCACCTTCGCGCATGGCGGCGATGGCATGGCGCGCCTCGGCCAACGCCGCGTCGATGGCGCCTTCGACCTCCTCATTGAGCCGCTTTGCCTCGTCGCGAAACCCGACGAGCTGCGCCAGCCGGCTCTGCTTGAGCTTCGCGTACCAGAGGTCCTGGGCCAACCCGTCATGGATCTCGCGGGCCAGCCGCGCCCGCTCCTCGAGCCCCGCGGCAGCGAACTCGGCCGCGGCCAGGCGGCGGACCTCGACGGTCGCGGCGCGCAGGTCTGCCAGGTCCTGGCGGCGCTCCGCCACGACACCAACGAGGAGCAG
>JBBSLF010000096.1:0-6498 GCA_038255505.1 Candidatus Limnocylindria bacterium | reverse complement strand
TGACCGATAGCGCTCCCAGTCTGGCGACGAGCTCAGACGTGAGCGCACCAGGGCCGCAGCCGACATCGAGCGCCCGCTGTCCGTCGGCGACGCCGGCAAGATCCGCCAGTTGCGGCGACAGCAGGCGCGAGTATCGGCCCATGAAGCGGTCGTACGCCTCAGCGGCGACATTAAAGCTCACGAGCCTACCGTCCCGTCGAGCACGAAGAGCGGGATCAGTCGATCGGTCTTGCGCTGGTAGGTCGCATACAGCTTGAACCGATCAACGACGAGATGCCACAGCCGCATTCGCTCGTCCACATCCACGATCTCTCGGGCAGTCACTTCGAAGTCATCCTTTCCCATCTTCACCTTGGCGCGCGACTCTCCTCGGAGATTGTGCACCCACGCCGGATGGTGAGGCGCACCGCCCATGGACCCCACGATCACGAGGGCGTCGCCATCCTCCCATGCGTACAGCGTCGCGCTCCGTCGTTTGCCGCTGCGGGCTCCGGTGGTGGTCAGGATGATCTTCATCGGTCCGAGGATATCCCGCTGGAGCCGACGCCGATCTCCTGTGATGGCGCGAGTTGCACGGGGCGACACTGAAGCCGAAGGAGCGCGGGCTCACACGTCATGCGTTGCACCCGATGACACAGACGACGGCGGAGCTCGCCTTCGTTCGGCTTTGGTCTCACCGGGTGCAACCGGGGTCACTGAATTGCCACGCGTCGCCCAAGCGGTCGGCGACGGCTGACGACCACGAGCAGGATGAGCGGGATCGCCAGCACGATGAGTCGGATGGCAAATGCCGAGCCACTACCGGCGAGCGCGGCGTCAGGCGTTCGGCTTCCCGCGGCAACAAACTCGAACGCGACGGCGGGGATGGCGACGCCCATGGCGGCGCCGAGCTGACGCAGGCTGTTGAACAGCGCCGAGCCGGTTCCGGCTTCCTCGGGCGTAAATTGGGAAAGCGCATCGGTCGCGCTGGCGACCAGGGTGATGGCGATGCCAAGGCCGTTGACCAGGCTGGTGGCGATGATCCACCACACCGGCGTGCCGGCATTCCAGGTGAGCATCAGGACCGCACCGCCAACCACCAGCACCAGGCCCAGCAGGAGGGCCCGATCCACGCCCACCGAGCGTACGAACGAGCCGGCGAACGGGAAGCCGATGAGGCCGACGAGCGGCGCGGCCAGCAGGATCAGCCCGGACTCGCCGGCGCTGAAGCCACGGCCGAGCTGGAGGTACAGCGCCGGGTAGATGACCGCCGACATGATCGCGAACCATGCGGCGGCGCCCGCGGCCGTGGCGACCACGAATCGGGGATTGCCGAAGATGGCCAGCCGGACCGCCGGATCATCGGTCCGTCGCTCGATCCAGACGAACGCGACTAGAGCGGTCACCGCCACGATCGCAGAAATCGCGGACAGGGCGGCTCCGCCTGGCTCCGCGAGCTGGAGCATGGCGAACGTCGCCCCAACGATGAAGACCGATGCCATGGCGATCCCCGGCACATCCATTCTCCCCGCGCGGCCGCCGCCGGTCGGGAGCAGCACCAGCGCGCCGAGCGCCACGACAGCCGGGAGTGGCAGCTGCGCGAAGAACACCAGCCGCCAGCCGCCGATGTCCGTCAGCAGCCCACCGATCACCGGACCGATGACCGCGCCGAATGCGCCGGACGTGAAGTAGATCCCGATGGCTGCCGCGCGCCGTTCCGGGGGGAATGCGGTGACCGTGATCGCCAGCGACACGGTGTACAGGATCCCGCCCGCGACGCCCTGCGCGACCCTCGCCGCAACCAGCGACTCGAAGTTCGGGGCCAGTCCGCAGAGGGCGGTCGTCAGCAGGAAAGCCATGGCGCCGAGCGCGAGGACCGGCCGCGACCCGTATCGGTCGCTGAGCCGGCCGGCGGCAAGCAGGGTGGCTGCCAACGCGAGGAGGTAGCCGGTCGCGATCCAGGCCACCTGTCCGACCGATCGGTCCAGGTCACGGGCGATATCGGGCAGGGCAAGGCTGACGATGCTGGAGTCGATCAGCGTGAAACCGGCCAGCCATGCGAGGGCCAGCAGCCATCGCGGGTCGAGCGGGGTGGTTGTCGACGAATTCATCAGCTGCCAGACCAGATTGCACGACGCGTCAACCAGGCCGATCCGCGAGTCCCCAGGAGTTGCACGGGGCGATGCCGGCTCAGCCGACCTTGAGGCCGCCCTCACCGACAAGGAATGCGCCGGCGAATGCAGCGAGGCCGATGGCCGTCAGGCTGATGCCGCCGAAGCCGACGCCGATGGCCGCGAGAACAAAGCAAATGACGGCAATGATGAGCAGGATCGATCGGGGTGAGAGGTCCATGCGAGCTGCCTCCTGTAGTCGGACGGGCAAAACTGCCCGACGGCAAGCATCGCATCGGCGAGGCGCAAGCGTAGCGAGAAGTCGCCGCCGGCCGCCGGATCACGGCCCGCGGAGTAGAGTGCGCCGATGACGCTGGCTTCCGACACCACCCGAGAGGCGCGGAGAATACAGCTCGAGGCGCTGCGGCGGCTGGACGGCCCGACGCGGCTCGAGATGGCGTGCGCCATGAGCGATGATGCGCGCTCGATCAGCGAAGCTGGAGTTCGCCACCGACACCCCGACTGGAGCGATAGCGAGGTGCATCGGGCGCTCCTGGAGCTGATGGTCGGAGCCGACCTTGCCCGTCGGGTGCTGGACGCTCAGCCGACGACGGCCTGATGTCGCAGGGCGAGCTCCTCGCTCGTATCGTGCGAGGCCTCGATACAGCAGGGATCCCGCACATGGTCGTGGGTTCCCTGGCAAGCTCATTCCACGCCGAACCGCGCACCACGCGGGACATCGACATCGTCATTGATCCGACGCCAGACGGTCTGATGCGGTTCGTCGAAGCACTCGCGCGACCGGAGCTGTACGCGGATTCCGGCGCCGCCGCAGAGGCGCTCGAACGCCGCACGTCATTCAACGTCATAGAAGCCGATACCGGCTGGAAGGTCGACCTCCTCATTCGGCGCGATCGGCCATTCTCGCGCGAAGAGCTGGATCGGCGTATCCCCGTCCGCCTTCTCGGAGCCGATACGCACGTCGCCACGGCCGAGGACACCATCATCGCGAAGCTCGAATGGGCAAAGCTGGGTGAGTCCGATCGGCAGTTGCGCGACGTTGCCTCGATTCTTGCCGTAAACCGTGACACGCTCGACTACGCCTATATGGACCGATGGATCAGCTCGCTCGGACTTATCGAAATCTGGGAGCGGGCCCAGCTTCCACGACATGGCGGAGGTTCACCGGCCGGCTGATCGGCGCATCACGGGTCGAGAGCGGTGAAGTTGCGTGCCTGATCGCAGTCGCCGCAGATCCAGGCATCACCATCCTGCGCGGGCTCCAGGCCGTCCGACCACAACGGTCGCCGGCAGATCGGGCAGATCTCGGAGAGGTCGGGGGCTGGGTCGATTGAATCGGACGGCGACATCGGGGTCAGCGTTCCGCGAGCGGGACCACGCCGACGCGCTTGCGGAAGACGAGCTCGCCGCCCAGCCAACCGGTCCCGGCCAGAAGCACCGCCGCGAGCAGCGATAACGCCATGGCACCGAGATGAACCCGGTCCGCGGACTCGCGCCGCAGGAGCAGCGAGGCGGCGGTGATCCCGAGGATCGTCGCGTTCCCTCCGGCATGCGCAATTCCCACCGGACCGCGCGCCGCGCGAATGGTCGCGAAGTCGATCAGCCCCGGGACTGCGGCGGTAACGCCACCGGCAAGACCACCGGCCAGCAGCCATCGACTGGCGCGCGCGAAGAACCTATCGCCAGTCACCAGGTGAGCCAGGTCGCTGGCGGCCGCAGCCGTCAGCAGCCCGATCGGAATCGGCACGAGGGCGGGATGGACAGGGTGCCCGGACACCGATGCGATGCTGCGATGATCTACCTGCATATTCGTCATGGCTCACGCACATGCATGACCGATGCCGAACATTGGCAGGCGCGATGCTACGCTCCGCCCTCGTGAACGAGCTTGATTTCGACAAGGTCCTCGACGCAATGCCCGATGCGGTGCTTGTCGCCGACATGGAATCGCGCATCGTGTACGCGAACGCATCGGTCCATGCGCTGCTGGGGTGGGCTCCGGAGGCGCTCATCGGCCAGTCGTTGCATGCGATTCAGCCAGAGCGACTGCACAAGCCCCACGACATCGGCTTCGGAAGATATGCCACCACAGGCGCCCGCAGCCTGTTCGGCGTGCCCATCCGGCTCACGGCGCGACGATTCGACGGGACCGAGTGTGACGTCGAGCTGAATCTTGCCGAGATCAGAGACACGTCCGGCGGCCGGCTGGTGCTCGGGGTGCTGCGGGACCTGGGCGAGCGCGTGGAGCTGGAACGGCACCTGGCGGTCCTGCGCTACCTGCGCGCCATCACCGCCGCCGCGGCTCAGCTGTGGACACGGCTCGACCCCAAGCTTGTCCTCACCACGTTGACCGATGTTCTGGTGAACGACTTCGACGCCGCGCTGGCGCGCACCTGGATATACGAGCCAGAGACGAACCTGCTGCGACTCACCACCAGCGCCGGGCTCTCGACCCGGATCAAGGGCAGCTCGCGCGAGACCATGGACGTGGCCACGCACCCCTCCAAGGTTGCCGCGGTCGCCCGCACGCGCACGCCACTCATCCGCAACGACCTGACCGATGCGGCCTTCGACCAGGCCTGGATCGAGCGCGAAGACTTGAAGAGCGTCGCATGCCTGCCTCTGGTGGCAGGCAACCAGCTCCTGGGCGTGATGGTGGGATTCTTCCGCGAACCGATGCGCGACGAGGTCAGCGAGACGATCGGCCACCTTGCCGCGCTTGGCGCCGCGGCATTGAACGACGCCCGACTGGTCCGGCAGGAGCGCGACGCGCGATCCGCTGCGGAATCAGCGGTCGCGTTGCGGGACCGATTCCTGGCGGTCGCGTCGCACGAGCTGCGAACACCTCTCACCGTGGTGCGCGGCAACTGGGAGCTGCTCGGACGCCGCCTGCGGGCAACATCGAGCGACCCGGAGGCCCACCGCAAGCAGGTCGATACGTCTCTCCGACGCCTCGGCGACGGGATCGAGCAATTGCGACGCCTGGTCGAGGATCTGCTCGACGTCAACCGGCTCCGGGGCGGCTCGGTGGAGCTGCATCGGTCCGAACTCGACCTTGTCGCACTGATTCATGACACGGTCGCAGGCGTACCGGACCCTGCAGGACGTTCACGTATTCGGCTGGATCTGCCCGCCGGGCCGGTGCTTGGCTGGTGGGATGCCGGGAGGCTCACGCAGGTGATTCACAACCTCATCGCAAATGCGCTCAAGTACTCGCCGCCCAAGGGCACCGTGGCGGTGTCAGTCACCGAGTTGGAAGGTCGTGTCGCTCTTCGGATCACCGATTCGGGCATCGGCATTGCATCAGATCAACTCAATGCGATCTTTGAGCCATTCAGCCGTGCCCCGAATGCATCGGCCCAGCATTATCCCGGGCTGGGCCTGGGCTTGGCCGTGAGCCGCGAAATCGTCGGGCAGTTGGGTGGCAGGATCTGGGCAGAGAGTTCCGGCGAAGGGCAGGGCAGCAGCTTTGTGGTCGAGCTACAACGCGGATCTCCCCCATGATTCTCGTGGTCGATGACGAACCGGCGTTGGTCGATGTCATCCGATCCGTGCTCACGGACGAGGGACATGAGGTGGCGACCGCGAACGATGGCCTGGCTGCCCTGGAATACCTGCGCGGTGCACCCCGCCCGTGCCTTGCCATCCTGGATCTCATGATGCCGCGCATGAATGGGTGGGAGCTGCGCCTGGCAATGCTGTCGGAACCGAGCCTGGCCGATATCCCCGTCGCGATCGTCTCTGCGTTCACGGAGGGCGACATGTCGTCGCTGCGCGCTGCGGCGGTGATCCAGAAACCATTCCACCTCGCCGAGATCCTCGAGCTCGCGGAGCGACACTGCGGCAGCGGCTGACCCAGCGGGATCGGGACTTGCAACGGGTCTGACCGTATGCGCATCGATGACCTGGCCCTGCTATCCGATTGCCGCACGGCCGCGCTCGTCGACCGCCGCGGAACGGTGAGATGGCACTCTCCGCATCGCTTTGATGGACCATCGATCTTCGGATCGCTGCTCGACGAGGACGCGGGGCACTGGTCCATTTGGCCTGCGGCCGACGGCGAGTCCGAACGTAGCTATACCGATGATGGTCCCATCCTGCGCACCACGCTCCGCACCGACACCGGAGAAGTCACCCTCACCGATGCGCTGGCCCTCGATGTCGAGCGCGAAGGCCACCGAATTGCGGGTGGCGAGGTGACGCACCTGGTTCGCCGAGCGGAATGCACGCGGGGCGAGATGGAGCTCGAGGTCGACCTGACAGCGCGGCCGGAGTACGGGCTCGTCCGACCGCATCTCGTGGAGCGTGACGACGGATGGGACCTGATCGGCGGGCGGACGCCGCTGCGCCTTGTGAGCTCGGTCCCCCATCGGCCAGACGGCGACCG
>JBBSLF010000095.1:0-6923 GCA_038255505.1 Candidatus Limnocylindria bacterium | reverse complement strand
TCCCTCCGGGGGCGCCATTCCATACCGCTTCGCCTGGCCGCAAAGATGGTCGGGGGCCATCCGGGCGTCCGGGCCGCGGCTAGTGATGAGATCTCAGGTCCGAATCCACTCCGAGCTGTCCCCGTGACGCCCCTTACAGCGAGTGACCGGTCCATCGGCTACCGTCGGTGACGATGCGCATCCATGAGCTGCGGCCGATAAGCGTCGAGATCGCGGCGCCGCGGGCGCTCGTCTTCGAGATGGCCGCGGCGACCGGCGGCGTGCTGCCGGGATCACCGCCCCACAGCTCGGAGGTCCTCGAGCGCGACGGGGACACGCTGCTGGTTCGGTATCGGACGCCTGCGGTGCTCACGGAGCTGGTCATGCTCGAGCGCGTCCAACTCCACCCGCCGGAGCGGATCGAGTACGAGGTCCTCGAGGGGCCGATGGAGCACGTGCGCGAAACCTTGGCCTTCGACATGGTCGAGCCGCATCTGACACTGGTCCGCTACGGCGGAATGGTCGGCAGCAACCGCGCTGTCGTGGGCGGCCTCATCGCGCGATGGGTCGCCGTCCCGGCGTATGACCGATTCATGCGGCGACAGCTTCGCGCGCTCAAGCTTGCCGCCGAGGCCCGAGCCGTGCGATCGCGTCGCTATCGTCGCCCCGACGCGGTATGACCGCGGGCCGACCGGTTCGGCGCCTGCCCGGGGGCTGGTTCTCCGTCGCCGGCACGGTCGATTGGGTGCTGGCCTCCATCGGCCAGGCGGTCCTTCTCTGGATCCTCCCGTGGCCGATGATGCTCATCGGACGGTTCGGCTCGGCGCGCACGCGCCATGCCGTCGAGCAGGGGTGGGCCCGATCGGCTGCCCGCGTCCTGCGGCTCAGGATCGAGGTTCGTGGGCTCGACGCCGTGGACAAAACGCGGCGGTACCTCGTCCTGCCCCTCCACGAGGGTCTGGCGGACCCGTTGGTCCTCTTCCGAATGCCGATGCCCCTTCGGTTCGTGGCGCGCGACGAGCTGCGCTCGTGGCCGGTGGTTGGACCGTATCTGAGCATGACCGGCCAGCTCATGGCGGCCGATGGGAATCGCATGCCGGCGCGGGCCCTCCTCCGCGCGGCGAAACGCGCCGTACAACGGGGCGAGAGCATCGTTGTCTTTCCGCAGGGTTCCGTGCTCGGTATCGAGGTCGGGTTTCGACCTGGCGCATTGCGCCTGGCTCAGGCCCTGGAGCTTCCGGTCCTGCCGGTCGTGATCAGCGGGACGCACCGGGTGTGGGAGCACCCCTTCAGCCCGCTGCTGCGTTTCAGCCAGCGGGTCACCGCGACGATTCTCCCGCCGGTCGAGGTGGCGGGGCTGGACCGCCGCCAGCTGGCCGCAACGATGCTCGACCTCGAGCGAACGATGAAGGAGCAGGCGCTCGGTCCTGGGCACGTCGCCCCGCGCCGCTACCGCCCCGATCGGGACGGGGCATGGGACGACTACGCCTTCGTCATCGATCCCGCCTTCGGTGCCGTCTCCGCTGCGCTGCCTCACCGTGTCCGCCGCCCGACCGATGTGGGGACCCAGCGCGCGTGCCGTAGGGTCGGGCTACCTCCCGCCGGTTCCGCCGGGGTGCGTCGTGCACGAGAACGGTGAGGACAAGCTGCGAGGTTGCTTCGAGCCGCGCTCGACCCACCGATGCGCCGCCCCTGCGCCACGCCCGCCGGATGCGTATTGGAGCGCCGTTCCACGCTGAGGCGCGGGCGGCTCGACCGCGCGAAACGCGCGCACCATCCCCACGAGCCGCCAGAGGCGCCGCCGCGTGCGGTCCATCATGGCTCCCACACGGTCGTATCGGGCCGGAAGATCGCCCAGGCGAACCAGAAGGGCTGGTCGTTGGGAATCGGTTCCAGCCGCTCGCCGGCCATCGGTCCATCGGTCGCCACGCCGTCGAGGGACCAGGTCGATCCGGTGCCGGTATCGCGCATGCCCCCGTTCCCGTCGGGTTCGAATTTCAGGGGCATCTCGTCCGGCCCCCGCCGCGAGAAGACGACCGCCGTGCCGACCTCCTCGCCGCCGGCCACGGTTGGCGCACCCAGCCCGGACACGGTGCCCGGCACCCAGAGCACGACGATGGGCTGATCGCCGACGGTGTCGTTCACGACCTCGACCTCGGCGAGGGCGGGGAGCGGATAGGCGACCGACTCGTCGTCGATGACGACGCCGACGACGCGCACCTTTGGGTTCAGGCGACCGTCGATCAACGTCCAGTCGTCGAGCAGGAACGGGTTGGTGTCGACCTTGTCGTACCCCGCGTACGGGTTCGATCCGTAGCTGCGGACGTGACCGGTGTCTCGTGACAGGACCACGCCATCGGGGTGGAGCTCGCGGAACTGCTGCCAGCTGATGAGCTGGGATGGCAGGAACTCCAGCGCCGTTCCCGTGTAGGACCCCACGATCCCGCGCCCCGTGGCCTGCTGCCACCACGACTCGGTCTGGCGGTCGAACATCACCAGGTCGGAGTGGCGAAGGTTGCCGCTGACGCCGAAGTCGAGCACGGTGCCATCGACGGTGCGGTCGAACACGATGGCGGTATGGCACAGCGGGCAGAAGGTGACCGCCACCGGCGTACCCGCGACGGTGTCGTTGACGATCTCGTGCCACATCAGGATCTGGATCGGATAGGCACGCCACTCGTCACCGATGCCGATCGCGATCACCGGCTCCTGATCCTCCAACCAGTCGACCTCAGCGATCGGCTGGAATTTCGGCTCGTCGATCGCCGGGATCCCATCCTTGCCGGGACCACCGCTGAGAAACTCGTTGAGCGGTACCTCGTGCCGGCTGAAGTCCGTCGCCCAACCTGATGTGCTCACGCTCAGCTCGGTGCTCAGCTCCGGCGCTTCGGACGCGCCATCGGTACCGCCAGGCGAACCCTGTGGCGATGGCGCGCCGCCGGCGCCGGCTGGGGGTGAGGGCGTGGTGTCCACGCTGCATGCCGCCAGCACGAGCAATCCGGTAATGCCGATGACCGCCGAGCGGGGGATGAGCCGGTTCATGGGACCAGCATGACCGCCGCGTCGGTTGCGTGCCGTAAGCGACGTCACATTGGCGCTGCGCCCAGCCGGGCTGCCCATCGGGCGGTCAGGCAGCCTTCCCGTTGGCCGCCGCGGCGTCGAGCTCGCGGTGTGCGTTGGTGAAGGCCGTGCCCAGCACGCGCGCTACCGTCGGGAAGGCATGGATCGTGTCAGCCAGGACGGCGAGCGGCGTCTGCAGCTTGATGGCGAGCACGGCCTCGTGGATGGTCTCGCTCACCCCGGGACCGGCCAGGAAGGCCCCCACGACGGTACCCGCACGCCGATCGACGACGACCGTGGCATGGCCCTTGGCCTCGGCGGTGTAGCCCTTGGCGGTCATGGCGAGGTCGACGCTGAACTCGTCGGCATCGATGCCGCGCTCGCGAGCTTCCTCGAGCCGGAGGCCGACTGACGCCGATTCCGGATCGGTATAGATGGCGCGCGGGATGGCCGTGTGGTCCGGTCGAACGTCGTCGCCAAGCGCAATCCGCGCTGCCATCTCGCCCTGGTAATGCGCGAGGTGGGTGTGCATCTCCGGTCCGGCGACATCGCCCGCGACGTACACGTTCTCAGCGATGCGAAGCCGATCGTCCACCACGAGCCGCGCGTCGACGGGCTCCACGCCGATGGCGCCGAGATTGAGCTCCTCGACCGGATAGTCGCGGCCGATGGCCAGCAGGATCTCGTGGCCCTCGACCGTCGATCCGTCGCTCAGATGCACGACGTGCGCGCCATCGGCACCAGCGCGGGCGGTGATGCGCTCCGCCCGGACGTTGAGCCTCATCGTCACCCCGTCGGCTTCGAGAGCGGCAGCCACGACCTCACTGCTCTTCGGGTGGTCCTTATCGTTGATGCGCTCCCTGGGATGGACCAGGATGACCGGGACGCCGTAGCGCGCATAGACCTGCGACAGCTCGACCCCCGTCGGACCGGCGCCGAGGACCACGAGTGACTTCGGCAGCTCGCGTGTCGAGGTGCCCTGGCGGTTCGTCCAGGGCTCGATGTCCTGGAGCCCGGGAAGGTCGGGGATCCGCGGATGCGATCCGACCGCCACGATGACGACACTCGCCTCCAGCTCCGTCTCCGCCCCGTCGCTCGTGGTGACGGTCACGCGGCCGGGACCGGCGAAGCGGGCGCTCCCCCGGATCACGGTGGCCCCGGCCCCCTCAAGCGATGAGACGTGCCCGCCATCATCGGGCCAGTCGGTGCCCTCGCGGTTGATCATGTAATCGCGGAAGTCGCTGGCCTTTGACCAGCGGTAGTCGCCTCCCGCATGGTGGACCGATGCGGCGTGCAGCAGCGCCTTCGACGGCATGCACGCCCAGTACGGGCACGATCCGCCGAAGAGCTCCTTGTCGATCACGGCGACCGATGCGCCGCGGCCGGTGGCGAGATGGACCGCGGCTTCGCCAGCGCCACCGGCGCCGATGACCACGATGTCGAAGCGTTGCATGTGTTCTCCAGCTGTAGAGGTGAGAGCGAAGGACGGGCCTCGGCGCCCGTCCTGCCCCTTTGAATTGGCGGGTGGTGGGGGCGCCGGCCGAGGGAGTGGCGGCCGGCGCCTGATCAATGAGCCGTCGTCATGCCGAGACGGGGGATCCGTGTGGGTCACCGTGCAGCGCAAGCCGTGACCACAGCAGGCCGAGCGCGCCACCCCACATCATGTGGCCGATGAGGAAGACCAGGCCATTCAGGTTCAGCATCAACGGATCGACGAGGGGAATGACGACGAACCACATCGCGGCCCACACGGCGATGCCGTAGATCACGCCAGCGGCCACGAGCTTGCCGCCCCCGTGGAGGAACCGAGAGGCCACCAGGCCGAAGACCGCGGCCAGGACCACCGAGTTCATCATGTGACCTGCGAGGCCGAGGACGAACGCGACTCCGTCGAACGGAATCGGGTTGCCCGAGCCCTGGAGATCGCGAACGAGGGTCGCACCGATGGCGACGACCGGACCGAAGAAGCCGGCCCCATCGGGCAGCACGGCTTCGACGATCATCTCCCACATGCCGATGACCAGGCTGGCGACGATCCCGCCGATGATGACGCTGCGAATGTGCACGAGTTGAACTCCTGTATGGTGATTGCAGTGCCGATCATCGGACCGACGCTCAGCGTGGACTATCAGCCGGCTCACAGTCGGCGAGCGCGGGCCGGAAACTGCGACGCCATGACGGTAACCGCGAAGGCGGCCGGGGACTGAGCTGGCGCCTGGCGTGAGCGTCCTTACAGCGCTGTCATCGACCATGGGTCATGCTCTCCCCATGCATCGAACCTTCGCGATCGCGGTGGGCCTGGCCGTTGTGCTCGCCGCCTGCTCACCGGGCGCGCCGAACACTGAGCCCTCGAGCCCGGATGCGGGTCTGCTGCTCTCGTATGAGCTGACTGATGTCCGGTCGGGCGAGGCATTCACGCTGGGCGAGCTGGCCGCGGACCGGCCGGTGCTCGTCGAGACGATGGCGATCTGGTGTGTCACCTGCCTCAGCCAGCAGCGTGCCGTCGTGCGAGCTCATGACGTCGCCGACTTCCACTCGGTCGGCATCAACGTCGACCCGAACGAGAACGCTGATGACCTCGCCGAGTATGCCGACCGCGAGGGCTTCGACTGGCGCTTCGTCATGGCCGATGCCGAGCTGGTGCAGTTGCTGACCGACCTCTACGGCTTCGGAGTCACCAACCCCCCATCGACGCCTACCTTCATCGTGTCCGAGGGCTCGATCCGCGCGCTCGAATTCGGTCGCGTCCGGAGCGACGAGGAGCTGGTCGTCGAGCTCGGCGCAGACTAGCCCGCACGATGGAGGTCTACATCGGCGCGCTGCTGGCCGGCATTGGTGCCACGGTGACACCCTGCATCCTGCCGCTCTATCCTGCCTTCCTCGCGTACCTCACCACGAACACCTCGGTCGCGGCCACCGTGCCGATGGGGAGCATTGACGCGCCGCCGCGCCTGCGACCCGTGATGGCGGCCCTGCTCGTCTGGGCGGGCGTCGTCACTGGCATGCTGGCCATGGGCCTGGCTATCGCCGCGGTGGCGGTTCCGCTCGGCGACTTCAGTCGCATCGTACTGCCGATCGCGGACGGCCTGCTCATCACGCTCGGCCTGCTCCTCCTCGCGGGGATCAACCCGTTCGCCCGGCTGCCGCAGCCTTCCGCGGCGGCGCTCGGTGGCCGCGGTCCCCAGGCGGGAGCCTTCCTCTACGGCCTCCTTTTCGCGCCGATCGCCATCCCGTGCAGCGGGCCGTTCCTGGTCGGTATCTTCGCGTTCAGCCTCACCATCGGCGACGCACTCGGGCGGATTGCCTTCTTCGGGGTCTTCGGCGTCGGCTTCGGGCTCCCGCTGTTCCTGCTGGGGTCGATCGGACAGGCGCGCGGCGCCCAGCTGGCGCGGGCCGTCGTTCGCTACGAGCGTCCGCTGCAGCTCGTGCTCGGGTCGGCGCTCGTCGCCGTCGGGATCTGGGATCTCGCGGTCAACCTGCCGCTCATCCTGAGCTGACGTGAGGCGCGAGCTCGGTGGTCAGAGGTATCGGTTGTCGGGATAGCACCACGTGAAGCCACCGCCCTGGGGGTTGGCGTGGATCACCGGGTGCCCGGTCTGGTTCGCGTGGGTGCGCGCATGGCCGGCCTGCGAGTCACAGCACCCGACGTGACCGCAGGTCGCGCATAAACGGATGTTGAAGCCGCTGCCACATTCCTGGCACGCGTTGGCCTGCGCGGCCGGAACGGACTCGGGGATGTGCTCGCAAGGCTCGGAGCCGGCGAAGTGCTGCTTGATGATCTGCATGCGCGTATCATGCTGCCGCCCGGTCAGCGGCGCTGTGACCGCGCTTACGAAGCCGTCAGAGCCGAGTAGGGGGTTCAGAGGAGACGGACGAGCGGCCCG
>JBBSLF010000094.1:0-6993 GCA_038255505.1 Candidatus Limnocylindria bacterium | reverse complement strand
GACGCCCGGCCACTACCTCCAGCTGGCCTGGTCGAACCGATGCGACTCGCTGCCGCGATCCGTCTTCGGCTCGGGCGTATTCGCCGAGGGTTGGGCCGTGTACGTGACCCAGGTCATGATGGACGTCGGCTACGGCGCGGACGACCCGGCGCTGATGCTGGCGCATTGGAAGTATTACCTGCGCGCGGCAACCAATACGCTGATGGACATCCGCATCCATGCCGGAGGCATGACCGAGGACGAGGCCATGACGATGATGGTCGACGGGGGCTTCCAGGAGCGCTCTGAGGCATCAGAGAAGTGGAACCGCGCGCGCCTGTCGAGCACGCAGCTGTGCTCGTACTTCCTGGGCGGGGTCGAGATGACCGAACTCGAGCACGAGGCCCGACGCCGCGCCGGCGATGCCTTCGAATGGCGCCCGTTCCTCGAGTCGGTGATCAGCCATGGCACGCCGCCGATGCCGGTCATCCGCGACATCCTGTTCGGCGACTGATCGGCCCGCTGAGGGTCCTCGCCGGCAATCGTCATTCGTGCGCGGCGTGCACAATCGGCGAGATTCGGCCGTGGATCTCGTGCTCGTTGAGCGTGGAGACGGCGGCGAGGGCGCTTTAACGGCCGCTGTGCTCGCCTAGCGTGCACCTGGCGACCAACTGACGACCCATGCCTACTCGCCGGTGGCGAGCTCCAGGAGCGAGGGGCCGCCATCGGGAGGCCTCACGTTCAGCATGCCATTGAGGTCGACGTCGCTGCGGTTCACCAGCAGCGAGATGGTCACGTTGGCGTGCGGGAGATGGACGAGGAGCGTTGTGTAGGTGTTCAGCAGGCCGGTATGCCCAAGGCCATCAGGTCCGCTGAGCTGGATCTTCTGGACGCCGAGGCCGTAGTCATTGTCGTTGAGATCCAGCATCGCCTTGCGCGACGCAGGCGAAAGGAGACCGCCGTCATATAGGCTGTCGCCCCAGATCGCGAGGTCGGGGGCCGAGGCGCGCATGGCCCCCGATGCCCAGAAAATGGACGTCCAGGCGGGCTCCAGCGGTGCATCGGCTTCGAGGCCGGTGAGTACCTGAGTCGCGTCCAGTTCCAGCGGACCCAGGAAGCGGCGTTCGAGCTCATCGGCGAGGGTTGCGCCGGTCAGGCGCTCGATGAGCAGCCCGAGGATGAAGTAGTTCGTGTTTGCATACGCCCAGCCTTGGCCAGGCGCATACCACGGGGCATGGAGCGAGGCGAGTACGGCGGCAGCGGTCCAGGCTCGTCCGGGAGCTTCCTCGAGTCCCCGGCGCGTCGTGTCATTGAACAGGTCGGCAAGACCGCTGGTGTGGTCCAGCAGCTGCCCGATGGTGATCTCGCGGCTGATCCTCCCGAGCATGGGCAGGTGATCGCGCACAGGGTTATCGAGTTCAATCCGCCCCTCCTCGACCAGGTGGAGGATGGTGGCGGCCACGAATGTCTTTGTCACGCTGCCGATGACGAGCGGCGACTCGGGCGTCAGCTCCGTGCGCCCGTCACGAGCGCGCCCGCTGCTGCCGGCCCACAGCAGCTCGCCATCGCGGACGGCGGCGAAGGTTACGCCATACGCGCCGCCCGCAGCGCGGGCGGTTTCGAGTGCGCGCTCGTATGGAGATGCGTCCAGGATCTCGGGCGCTTTGACCTCCGTGCGTGGAATACGTGGAACGCGCGGAACAGCACCAGGGTTGGCAATCGCCGTCGAGTCGACATCCAGCAGGTGCGGCCGGCGCGGTCCGAGCGGGCCACCAGTGGCGTCGGTCGAGCGCGGACTGCCCACCGTCGGCTCACCGGCATTGATGGGAGCCATGGTGAGGCCTGGTGAGAGAAATGCGAGGAGCGACAGGATCAGTGCGGCGAGGGGCGTGCGCGAAGACCGTCGCGGACGAGGGCGTGTAGCCCTCCGGACCGGGATCGCTCGAGCCTGCATGCGTGGTGTGTTCGTGGGTACATCATGACCCATCCGAAGGTCTGGCCACAACCCGACCTGAGTCCCAGCCGATCCACGAATCTTCGGCGCCCTTGCGGCTGACCGGATTATTTGTTAGCATTGCTAACGAATGACCATCCCTGAGCTACCGCGCCGGCTCGGCCGCGCGCTCCCGACCCTCACGCGCTTCCAGCGCCGCCCTGACGGGGCGGCGTCATTGCCGCCCGCCCGTGGCGCCGGGTTCGCCCGGGGCTTTGTGGCCATGCGCCACGCGAACTATCGGCGCTACTGGTTCGGTCAGATCGGGAGCCTGGTCGGCGCCTGGATGCAGTCAGTGGCGCTCCCGTGGCTCGTGCTGCAACTTGGCGGTTCGCCGCTTCAGCTGGGCATGGTCATGGCTTTCATGTTCGGCCCGTCCCTGTTCTTGGCGCCGCTGGGCGGCGTCCTGGCGGATCGGGTCGACAAGCGCCGCACGCTCATTGCCGTGAACCTCGTGTCGATGCTCCAGGCCTCGACGCTTTTCGTCATGGCGCTGACGGGCGTGATCGAGATCTGGCATGTGTATCTGCTCGCCCTCGTGGCTGGCTTCGCCAATGCGGTCGAGATGCCGGTGCGCCAGGCATTCGTCGCCGAGCTCGTGCCGCCCGAAGACCGCACCAACGCGATCGCGCTGAGCTCCACCTCGTTCAACCTGTCACGTGTCATCGGACCGGCCGTGGCCGGCGTCACGATCGCCGTGTTCGGAGTCGCCATCAACTTCGGCGTCAACGCTGTCAGCTACCTGTCCGTCATCGCCGGCCTGTGGCTCATCGATGGTCGCCAGTTGTTCCGTTTGCCGCGCCCCGACCAGTTCCCGTCAATCCGCTCCAGCCTCGGCGAAGGCCTGCGCTACGCGCGTGCCACGCCGACCGTACTGTGGCCGCTCGTCCTGCTGGGCGGAGTGGCGGCGTTTGCCATGAACTTCCAGACGCTCCTGCCGCTCTTCACGCTGGATGCACTCGGCATGGACTCCGGGGGATACGGCGCGCTGTTCGCGACCATGGGCGCCGGATCGCTGATCGGGTCGTTGACGCTGGCCTTTGCGACCAGCCAGCGGCCGATGCTGCGGCTCATCATCGGTGGCGGCACCGCCTTCCTGGCCCTAGCCTTCGTGTTGGGCTTCGTGCGCAGTCCTCTGCTTGCCTTCCCGCTGGTGGCGGGCATCGGCCTGTCGTCCATGCTCATGGTGAACACGATCAACGTCACCATCCAGAACAGCGTGCCCGATGCGCTGCGCGGACGGGTCATGTCGCTGTACGTCATGGTCTTCGCCGGATCGGCACCGATTGGCGGCCTCTTGGCCGGTGCCCTGGCCCAGGCCTTCGGGGCACCGATGGCGTTCAGCATCGGCGCGGTTTTGGCCAGCGGCGTGCTCGCGCTCGTGGCATGGCGCCTGCGTTCGGTGAAGATGCCGCGCCTGTCCGCGTCGCCGGTCCTCCAACCAGCTCCTCGCCCGCGCGAGGCTGTCCGAGAGGCCGCATGACGCAACCTCGCCCGGTTGTTAGCATGAGCAACCTCCCAGGTACCTGACCAGTGGCCGAACACATTCCCGGGTCCCGCCCGGACCAACCGCGATCGCTGCCGCTCGGCGCCGCGCTGGGCGGCCTGAAGCGTGGATTCGCGGCGCTCGGGATTCGGAACTATCGGCTCTACTGGTCCGGCCAGGTCGTCAGCAACATCGGAACGTGGATGCAGCAGGTCAGCCTTCCGTGGCTTGTGCTGATCCTCGGGGGTTCCGGCGTCCAGCTCGGGCTGGTTGCCGTCCTTCAATTCGGTCCGGCCATGGTCCTCGCGCCGTTCGGCGGCGTTCTCGGCGATCGGGTCGACAAGCGCAAGGCGCTCATAGCGACTCAGATCGCCGCCTCCGGCCAGGCATTCGTCCTCTTCGTCCTCACGGCCACCGGCGTGGTGGAGATCCCGATGGTGATGGCGATGGCCTTCATCCTGGGCATGATCAACGCTGTCGACATGCCGGTCCGGCAGTCCATGGCCGCCGACCTCGTCCCGCGTCACATGCTGCCGAATGCGATCGCCCTCAACTCGATGGCCTTCAATTCCGCCCGCGTGGTTGGCCCCGCGCTGGCCGGGGTGATCATCGCGGTCGGGACCACGGTCACCGGCTCCGCGACCGCGGGCGTTGCCGTCAACATGGCGATCAACACGCTGACCTACTCGGGCACCCTCACCGCCCTGTTGCGGATGGATCCGAGCAAGATCCGACGACACGAGCAGCCGGAGCGCCATCCGCCGGTCCTCGACAGCCTGCGCGAAGGTATCTCCTACGCGGCTCGCACGCCGCTGGTGCTGTGGCCACTGGTCCTCCTGGGGGGAATCGCGGCGTTCGGGTTCAACTTCCAGATCCTGTTGCCACTGTTCGCAACCGGGATCCTCGATCTGGGTGCGGATGGCTACGGTGCAATGTTCGCAGCGCTGGGGATTGGCTCCCTGGGTGGCTCATTGACCCTGGCGTTCATGCGCCAGCGGCGTGCGATTCCGCTCATGCTCATCGGCGGCGTCGTCTTCTCCGCCCTCCTCGTCGGCATCTCCGTCGCGCGCGAGGTGTGGCTCGTGGCGCCCCTCATCCTGGGTGCTGGATACTTCAGCATGCTCATGATCAACACCATCAATGCCACCGTGCAGGCCAATGTGGCCGATGCACTCCGCGGCCGGGTCATGGCCCTGTATGTCACCGTGTTCGCCGGATCGGCTCCTCTCGGGGGCCTGTTTGCGGGGGTCGTGGCGGAGGCATTCGGCACGCCGTTCGCGTTCGTCGTGGGTGCGGTGCTGTCGTTGGTGACGCTGGGGATCGTGGCGTGGGGGCTGCGCGCTGCCGCCCGCCGTGGCGCGCTGGGCATTACCACCATCGACAGCTCCTCGCGACGGCCGGAAGGGCGGGCGCCGAGCGAGACTCGTCCAGCCTCAGCGGCGCGCTGAATGCTGCGGGAGCAGGACCTGGAGCTCTTCCAGTGCCGTGCGTACCGCGGCGCGTCGCTCCTCGGGGATCGGCTCGAGCAGCTCATGCGCGGCCTCGAGCAGGTCGCGCCTCATGGCACGTGCCCGCCGGCGGCCGGTGGGCGTCAGCGCCAGCAGCACGGCGCGTCGGTCGGTGGGATCCGGCCGTCGTTCGACCAGGCCGGCATCGGCGAGGGTCGCGGCGAGGCGCGTCACGACCGGCGCGGTCACCATCAGGATGCGGGCCACGTCGGCCTGGCCCTGGGGTCCGAGCGTGTCGATCGAGCGCAGGACGTTGTACTGCTGGTAGGTGAGCTCGCTCCACGTTCGGCGTCGTCGCGCGTGCGCGATCAGGTGCCGCATGACCGGCGCGACCGTGGCGATCAGGCTGGCCTCCAGGCTGGGGGCCTCGGCCGCTGCCTTCGGGGACGCGCGGCGACGGGGAGCGGCTGACGTGGGCATCGTGCATGGATCGTAGCAGTCAACCCCATCCGGGGCTCACCCTGGCTCTCCTGTCCGTGGCACATGCGGCGATCCATGCGCAGTCTGCCCTGATGCCGCTGGTGTACGCCATCGTGATCGTCGAGTACGGCCTGAATGCCGGGGACATCGGTACGTTCATCGCCATCACCACCGCGGTCGGTGGCACGATGCAGCTGGCGTACGGGTTCCTGACGCGCATCATCGCGCGTCCCGCCCTGTTGGCCGGCGGCCAGATCATCTTCGGTACCGGCCTGCTCATCGGCGGCCTGTCGCAGTCGGTCGGGCAGCTCCTGGCCTCCATCAGCCTGGCCCGCGTCGGGGCGAGCCCGCAGCACCCGGTCGGCAACGCGCTGCTCTCCGATATCTACCCGGCCGAGCGCCGCGGTTTCGCCATCAGCGCCCATATCAGCGGTGGCAACGTTGGCACCGTGCTGGTCCCGTTCGTGGGCGGCGCCCTGCTGCTGGCCATCGGCTGGCAGGCGACCCTCGCGCTCTTCGGGATTCCGGCGCTCGTCATCGGCGTGTTGATCGCGGTCTTCGTGCGCGAGGACCACGCGGCCTATCGTCGCGCGGCGCGGGCCTCGGGTTCCGTCCGCTCTCATCTCCGCGAGGTGGTCAGCCGCCGCGACCTGCGCCTCATCCTGGGTGCCTCCCTCGTCGCGGCGGGTGGCCGCGGTCTCGACATCGTGGCGCCGTTCATGGTGCTGTACCTGTCCGGTCCGCTCGGCTTCGATGACGCCACGGTCAACCTGCTGTACGCCCTGCTGCTGGTGGGCGCCGTCGTTGGGCCGATCCTGGCCGGCATCCTGTCAGACCGATTCGGCCGGCGACCCGTGCTGGTGAGCTACTACCTGCTGTCGGCGGTGGGCATCCTTGCTTTCATGGCCGCGGGCGCGAACCTGTTCCTGCTCGTCCCGCTGCTCCTGCCGTTCGGGACTGCGGTGTTCAGCGAGTCGCCGGTGCTCCAGGCCTACCTGGCCGACCGGGCTCTCGGACCGATGCGTGACGTGGCCTTCGCGGTGTACTTCACCTTTGCCTTCGGCATCGGCGCCTTCTGGGCGTTCATCATCGGTCAGGTGGTCAACGGCTTCGGCTACCCGGTGGCATTCGGCGTGATGGCCGCCTCCTACGTGGCGGCCGCGCTGCTGCTCGTGGCCGTGCGCGAGCGCGTAACGGGCCCCGATCCCGAGTAGTCGCTATGACTGGCCATCCAGCCCTGGTTCTTGCACCCAGCGCACGGATCTGCGGAGCAGCCCGCCGGTGGAGCGCCAATCCGTCAGTTCTTGCACCTTGCGCACGCCATGACTGCCGGGTACTGGGGGGTCGGCCGCAATCGGCCTCAGTTCATGCGCTGAGCGCACGATTCGGCGTATTGAGATGCGTGAGTCCTCAGATCGGTGCACTGAGCGCAAATCCATGGTGAGATGACGCGTCAGCAGACCGGGACACCCTCGCAGATCTCGTCGACGCGATTGTCGAGTGCGGTGATCCTGGCGAGCACCTCGTTCATTCGATCGAGCAGCTCGCTCGCCGAGCCACCACCGTCCCCATCGTCACCGCCGGCCGGCGAACCGGGGTCGCCTTCG
>JBBSLF010000093.1:0-7002 GCA_038255505.1 Candidatus Limnocylindria bacterium | reverse complement strand
CCGCCCGCCTGTGCCTGGTACGCAAGCGCCGTCTCATACCGATGATGGCCATCGGCGATGAACAGCGTCTGGCGACCGAGGTAGTTCAGCAGCCGCTCGTCAGCCTCGATCGCGGAGAGCTGGTGCAGCAGCCCGTCGCCGTCGCGGGCACGCCATTCGTCGCTCCAGGCACGGCTCATCACATGCCGATACCGATCGGATCGGTCGAAATAGATGGCCAGGATCGGGCTGAGCTGGGTCCGCGTCGCTTCGAGCAGCGCCAGACGATCGGCCTTGGGACCGGGCATGGTGTGCTCGTGCGGCCGAATGCCGTCGCCCCACGGCTCGAGTTGCACGCGGACGACGATGCCCTCGACGGTCAGATCATCCGGATGCGCGGATGCGGCGTGGCGGTAGTAGTACGCCGCCGGCTCGTCTCGACGCTCGAAGGTTCCATCAGCCGTCCATGCGCGCAGCGTTTCGGCGGCCGCGGCGTGCGGGTTCGGCTCGGCGCTGTATTCGAGCCGGACGGCGTTGCGATCGTGGCGTCCCAGCAGCTCGCGGCGCTGCTCGTCGCTGATGACGTCATACGGCGGGCAGGCGAGGTCCGTCAGGTCCGTGACGCTGGTCGGGGGTGCAGCGGTGTCATCCGCGATGCGCACACGCTCGGGTACGTGTGCGTTGCTGAACCGGTCCGGGGCGTAGTGGAGGCCGCGGAACGGCGCAACGCGGGGCATGGCGTCAAGTCTAGAGTGCAGTGGCTCGATTTGCGCCCCCGTGCAAAGAACTGGCAAGGAGAGAGGCCCTAAGGGCTAAATCGCCGAACGTTCACTCGAAATTTGCCTCGCGGTGCAAAATCGCGAGGTCGTTCGAGGCAAATCCGGGTCAACTTGCCAGTTGTTTGCACCCCGGCGCGAATCGCTAGGGCGGCAATGCCGATCGCGTGACGCGGGCGAGGACCGCGGCGGCCTGTTCTCGCACTTCGGGCCGAGGATCAACCGTCGCGCGCTCCAGCAGCGCACGCGCATCAACCGACAGCGACGGCACATTTCCGAGTGCAGCGATGGCGTTGCGCAGGAGCCGATGCCGACCGGCGCGCGTCAGGGCCGTCTCCCCCACCGCCCGCGCGAAAGCACGCGTCCCCAGCGGCAACAGCCACTCGATGAGCGGCAACAGCGGCACCAGCAGCGGCCCGGCATCGTCGGCATCGGCGTTGACCGGACAGACCTCCTGGCACACGTCGCAGCCAAAGATCCAGTCACCTACGGCGGCCGCCTCCCACTCCCCCAGCACACCGGGATGCTCGATGGTGAGGTAGCTGATGCAGCGTCGGGCGTCGATTGTCTGCGGCGCCACGAGCGCGCCAGTCGGGCAACCCGTCAGGCATCGGGTGCACGAGCCGCAACTCGAGCGAATCGGCTCATCAACCGGTAGCTCGGCAGAGCTCAGGATGGCACCGATGAAGACCCACGACCCCGCGCGAGCATGCGTCAACAGGTTGGTGTTCTTGCCAATCCAGCCCAGGCCGGCCCGGGCCGCGAGGGCGCGCTCGGCGAGAGGCCGATCGTCGACGTAGGCGACCTCGCCGGCCGGTAAGCCGGAAGTGCGCAGGTCTGCGGCGAAGGCCTCGAGCCGCGTCCGCAGCGATGCGTGATAGTCCGTGCCGATCGCGTAGCGCGCAATCCGACCGGCCGGAGTCGACGGTGCTCCCGCGAGCACGTGTGCCAGTGCGCGATGCAGCGCGTCAGGACCCGGATCCCACGCAGCCCGATCCGCTCCGCCGTAGGGCGCCGCGACCACGATCACCGAGCGCGCCGTCCGGTCCTGCAACCGGGGCGCGGTGGCGAGCGCCGGCCGCGAGCCGCCCATCCACTCCATGCGTGCCATGCGACCGGCGGCAACGCTCTCCTCCATCCGTGCCCGATCGTCGGGCAGCGGCGCGGCATCGGTCACACCGACCAGCTCGAGGCCGTGTCGAGCGGCGAGTTCCGCGACACGCGATCGCATCAGCCCTCCCGGCGTCTGACCACGAACGGTGGCGGCTCCCCCGTCGGCGCGATGCCGGCTGGGGTGAGCGGCATCGCCACGCGCGGCATGCGAAACCCGAACGTCGAACCCGCGCCGTCGATCGTGTTCGGCGCGACCCAGATGCGGCCGCCATGAGCGTCGATGATGGCGCGACTTATGTAGAGCCCCAGGCCGAGCCCGCCGAATCGACGACGACCGGCATCGTCATCGGCCTGGTAGAAGCGCTCGAATACCTGGTCGCGATGCTCGGCCGGGATGCCGACGCCGGTATCGGATACGCACACCTCGACCTCGCCACCACGCCGTTCGGCGGTCACCCGAATCGGTCCACCTTCGGGTGAATACTTCACCGCATTCTCGAGCAGATTGCTCAGCACCTGGTCGAGCCGATCCCGGTCGGCATGTACCGGGAGTGTCTCCGGAGCCGTCACGTCGATCGCCCGATCCGAGTGCTCGCGCCCCATACGGCTGACAGCTTCGCGCAACTCGACTGCAAGATCGAAGTCGGCGGTTTCGATGCTCACGCCTCCGCGCCGATCGATGCGGCTGACGTCGAGCAGATCGTCGACCAGGCGCCGCATGCGACCAACCTGGGAACGGATGACGCGGAGGTGCGACATCTCCTTGCTCTCGGCGCCACGCTCTCCGCGCAGCCGCCCTTCGAGGAGCTGCGAATAGCCCTGGATGCTGGTGAGCGGCGTCCGCAGCTCGTGGCTCACGATCGAGAGGAAGTCATCCTTGATCCGCTGTGCCGTCTGCTCGTGCGCCATCCGCTGCTGAAGGTTAGACCACAGCTGCGCGTTCTGGAGCGCCGGCCCGGCACGATCGGCGACGGCCTCCGCCAGCCGGCGAACTCGCGCATCCGGCCCGTCGCTGCTCCGTCCCACGGTTGCGAGCACGCCAAGGGGACGTCCACCGGCCACGATCGGCGCGGCCAGGAGCCACGCCAGGCCGAGGGCACGCAACGCATCCGGATCACCGGTCTCGATGTCGGCGGCAGTCCCCAGCCGTACGGTGGCCGTCGCGGCCACTCCGCCCACGATGCCCTCGCCCAGGCGCGCGGGCCGCTGGCGGGCCGCATCCAGCCAGGCATCGGCGAGCGCGCGATCGCGTCCATCAGCCGCCGCCGGCAGCAGCCGATGCTCGGCCTCGTCGACCGTGAAGACCAGGGTCGCGTCGCCCAGGAGCGGAGCCGCTCCGGCGGAGATCGTGCGGAGGGTGGCATCCTGGTCGAGAGAGGCGCTGAAATCGCGACCGAGTTGGCTGAGCAATTCGTTTTCGCGGCCGCGCTCGCGCTCGCGCTCGTCCTCCGCGAGTCGCTGCTGGAGGCGCGCGTTCTCCGTCGTGCGACCGATCACGATGCGGCTGAACAATCCGGCCGCAACGCCAAAGCCGACGAGGTACGCGACGCGCGCCGGCAACTCATTGATGATCTCAGCCTCCCCCGTCCGTACGGTGAGCACGACGGCCACGTACATTCCACTCATCACGATCGAGGACCAGATCGACGCGCCCAGGCCGAATCGAAGCGCAACGCCCAGGATCACCAGCCCATAGAACAGATGGATGTCGATGCCTGACGCGAAATACACGGCAAGGGTGACCGCCACCATGTCCACGATGGTGCTCACGACGCCCACCTCCCGAGCAGGGAAGTGCCGAATCAGCCAGCCGGTGGCAACGCTGAAGAGCGCGACGCCAGCGAGGATCCCGAGCAGGACGGGGAGTCCAACGATCTGGCGCGCGAAGATCAGCAGGGTTGCGGTCGCGACCGCAACCATGCCGAGACGGACCCAGACGAGCTGGACTTCCTGGGCACGCATCTGCCGCTCGAGGTGTGATTCGGGAGCTTCCATCAAGGCCGATGCACTCTACATCGGCGTGAGGACACCAAGTCAGTCCAGCTCGATCTCTTCGAGAACGGCGTCGTCGCCGAACTGGCGCGGCGCCGGACTGGATCGCGGGACCCGAACGAACAGGACGACGGCCGCCACGCCCACCAGCAGCACCGTGATCGGAATCCAGGGCAGCCCGCGGTAGTCGAAGAGCCCGATCCCGTTGATGGCCAGCGCAGCGCGGTTGCCGGCCGGGTCCACCGCCACGACGTTCACGCCGCTCGGCCACGGTGGAAGATCGACACGCGCCAGGAACGTCCCGTCGGGTTCGGCCACCACGGGCCGTCCGTCGACGCTGATTTCCGCATATGGCACCGAACGACCGCTCACCTCGACGGCGCTCGAACCGAAAGGCGTCGAGACGCTGGCTTCGAGTGACGGCGGCTCGGTCAGGACGCGCACGTCCCAGGCGGCGAGGTACGCGCGTCCGGCCGGCGTGGTCACGCTCAGCACGGCCCGGTAGCGCGGGTTCGGCACCGCTGCGTCCGGGGCAACCAGCGCCACGTCGAGCCGGCCCGACTCCGGGACGACATACAGGGCGCGAATGACCGACGGGTCGCTGTCGATCTCATGGACGCGAGAACCTGGCGGTGCTTCGATGCGCGCCACGAACCCATCGGTGCCGACCGCGATCTCCCCGTCATTGATTGGTGTCGCGCCGAAGATCTCCGGGTCGAGAACGGCGTCGTCGGGCTGGGCAACGCCCGCCAGGACGGTCGGGGCCAGGCTGATCGCAGAGCCCGGAATCGGCAACGGCGGACCCAGGCGACCGCCGGCCGGCGCGAGAAGGCCCGGCTCAAGAAGGCCAGGCGCGTGCAGCAGTCCGAACCAGGACCGATCCTTCCCGACGAATCCGATCGGCATGGCGCCAGCAAGCGTCGAGAATTCGCCTTCGGCCGCATCGGCGGGGATGATCCGACCCGCATAGAGCACGGCCAGGGCGCCGTCCGTGCCGCCACCGGGCACCTCGCCGATGAACGGGCGCACCGGCCCTGACGCGAACGGCGCCGCGGCCGCGCTCCATTCGAGGGGTCCACCGCCCCGGCTCGTCGGATCTGCCAGGTCCACGACGTGGAGCTGGTCGCGCCCCGTCTGGCGGACCAGCAGGAGCGGCGCTCCATCGATGTTGACCGTTCCCAGCACGCTCGCGGCTCCTATCCGCAGGTCGACCGCCGGACCGAGCGCGCCACCTCGCGGCCAGGCATGCAGCGCCGCACGGTCTGCCGGACCGATGACCGCGATGCCGCCGGGAACGGCGACCACCGCGGTCGCGATGATTCCGGCAGGTTCGGCCACCAGCATGTCGCCGTCGGCGAGCGAGATCCTGTACACATCCGGCCGCCCGAGCGTCGCGATGATTCCCGCCTCCTCGCCGCCGTCGCCATCGCTGTCGCCAAGCACGAACGGCGTGTCCCCGGACCCGATCGGGAGACGGGTGAACGTCGGGGCAACGAACCGGTGGCTGCTCCATCGATACACGAACGCATCGGTCGGATAGCTCGTGTCGCCGAGCGGCGGCACCGATCGCGTGGCCAGCAGCTCATCGGTCCCGTCACCGTCAAGGTCGAGGACCGAGATCGCCTCCACCGATGCCGCCGGATCCGCGACTGGCAGCAGGTAGAGGCTCCCGGCGCTGATGATGAGATCGTGGAGCACGAGGCAACAGACAGCCGCAATTTCCGGCTCGTTGAGGAGCGGTTGGCGCACGATCGTGACACGCTCGCCGCCCGCGACATTGCGCACCAGCAGGCGCACCGGAGCATCCACCCACATGCTCGAACCCTCGCCCGGCGACGGCGACGTGGGAGCGACCTCGATCGGCTCGCCCACCGGCTCCCAGCCGGAAGCACCTTCGAACCAGGCCGCGGCCACGATCGAGGTGCCCTCGCCCTGGACAAGCGCGACGACCTCCTTCGCACCATCGGCATCGAGGTCGGCCGCCACGGCCTGGTACGTCAAGGCGTCCGACAGCACGAAGGCGCCGGGCTCGTCCGGCACGACTCCAACGGCATCAGGCATCTGCGGCATCGGTGGAATGACCGGGCCGCCGGCGACGGCGGCCGCGAGCACGAGGGCGGCAAGCATGGGTCCGATGAGGATAGCGTCGCGGTCTGGCATCATCGGCGCATGCCCACCCCGACCGTCCTGTGGACGCCGCCAGGCGATGTTCGCGAGCGCACCCGCATCGGTGCGTACCTTGGCTGGCTCCAGCGCGAGCGCGGGCTCCATTTCGACACGTACGACGAGCTGCTCCGCTGGTCGATCGACGATCTGGACGGGTTCTGGTCATCGGTCTGGGAGCACTTCGACGTCCAATCGGTGCAGCCCCCCGGCCCCGCGCTCGCCGATGCGCGGATGCCCGGCGCCCGCTGGTTTCCCGACGCGCGCCTGAACTGGGCCGAGCACTGCCTCCTCCTGGCCGGACGCACCGATGACGACATCGTGGTCATCGCCCGCTCCCACAGCCGGGATCGCGTCACGCTCACGGTGCGCGAGTTGCGGGAGCAGGTGGCCCGCGCGCGCGCAGGGCTCATCAGCCTGGGCGTCGGTCGCGGTGACCGGGTCGCGGCGTACCTGCCGAACGTGCCGGAGGCGGTGATCGGGCTGCTGGCAACGGCTTCGCTCGGGGCCATCTGGGCCAGTTGCGCTCCGGAGTTCGGAACACGCAGCGTCGTGGATCGGCTCAGCCAGATCTCACCGAAGGTTCTGCTCACCATTGACGGCTATCGCTATGGCGACCGTGCCGTCGACCGGACCGATGAGGTGGCCGCCATTCGCGCCGCCCTTCCCAGCCTGGTCGCAACGGTCGTGCTTCCCTATCTTGATTCGTCCTCCGTTCGCATTCCGGACGCCATGACCTGGGCCGAGCTGATCGGCATGGCTGCCGAGCTGGAGTTTGAGGCCGTTCCGTTCGACCATCCGCTGTTCGTGCTCTACTCCTCGGGCACCACCGGACTGCCGAAGCCAATCGTCCACGGCCACGGCGGCATCCTGCTCGAACACCTCAAGATCCACGCACTTCACCACGACCTGGGTCCCACGGATCGGTTCTTCTGGTTCAGTACGACCGGGTGGATGATGTGGAACTACCTCGTCTCGG
>JBBSLF010000092.1:0-7104 GCA_038255505.1 Candidatus Limnocylindria bacterium | reverse complement strand
GGGGAGCCGATCCGCCGCGCTTTTCTCAACGGGCTGATCCCATCACGGCAACGCGCCACCGTCCTCTCGTTCGACTCGCTCATGGGTTCGGCCGGCGGCGTCGTGATCCAGCCGACCCTCGGGCGGGTGGCCGATATCTCGGGCTACGCGGCCTCGTATGTCGTGGCGGGCGGGATTCAAGTGCTGGCACTGCCGTTCGTGATCCTCGCGCGACGCGAGCGCGCATCGTCCGACCTGACGGTCGTCGAACCGCAACCCTCGCCGTGACCATGCCGAAACGGTAACCCCAGTTGGGCCGTTGCGCCCAAACGGGGCGGCGGCGTATGGTGCCGGATACTGCCCATCGCGGGAAGGGGGTCGAACCTGGCCGAGCTCCTCGAAGTCATCGCGCACGGCGTCACTGCAATTCTCGCAACATGGCTTGGCCTGTTGGTCCTGACCCGCGCAGGCCGCGCCATCGGCTCTCGGATCTTCAGCCTCGTGTGCTTCCTGCTCGTGACGTGGTGTGTCGCGATCATCGTGCAGCGCTTCGGGACCGATGCGAGCGTGTTCCCGGCCGTCAACGTGGCCGAGGATGCGGCCGCCTTTTTCCTGGTTCCGACTACCGCCCATATCGCATTCGTGATCGCCCTGGAGGGTCGGCGCTCCACGCTCGGGACGACCGTCCTCCTGCTGGGCTACGCGCTGGCCGGCATCGCCAGCCTTCAGGCCGCGGTCGATCCGTCGCACCCGATTGCATTCGCCGAGCCGTACTTCGCGCCCCTCGGCATCCCGGGACCAATCGTCGCCTGGGTGTTCGCGGCCGCGCGCGCTGCAGTCTGGGCGACCGGTATCGGCTTCCTCATCGTCGGGCTTCGGCAAGCGGGACCGGACCGGACGCGCAGGCGCCAGCTGACCGTGGCCGTGGCCACCGTCACGCTCGGCGTGATCGGCGGCATGCTGCGGATCCTGCCCGAGGACATCGGCGGCCCGCGCTGGTTGGGCGTCAGCGTCATCGCGATAAGCACCGTCGCGGCGGCGTACGCGGTCCTATCACAGCACATCTTCGTGGCGGCCGAAGTCGCCGAACGCGCGGTCCGATGGTCGGCGCTGGCCGGGCTCGGCGTCGTGGCATACGTGGCAGTGCTCGTCGGACTCGAAGGCGCGACTTCGGAGCTCCTGGGCATCGATCTGCCGATCGTCACCGCGCTGGCGCTCGTCATGACACTCGCGCTGTTCGACCCGGTCTCCGAGCGCGTGCGCCAGATGATCGCCGGCAACGAGGCCGAAGCCGCCCGGGTCCGGCTGGTGCAGGCGATCGGTGGCGACCCGCTCCTGTCCCAGGACCCGGAACGATCCATGGAACCGGCGCTCGAACGCGTGGTTCGCACGTTCCGCCTGTCCGGTGCGGAGGTGGTAAGCGACGGCCGCACCTACGCGCGCGTCGGCGACGTCGACCACGATGATCCGCGATCACTCCGCATCGGCTTCGCCATGGGTGACCGGGCGGGCCACACCACCTTCGGTCGCAAGCGCAATGGACTGACCTTCACGCCGGCCGATCGCGCGGCACTCGAGACCGCAGTCGACTACCTCGGATCGAGCATGCAACTGGCGGAGCGCCAGGAGGCCCAGGCATCCGCCCTGGCGGGGTTGCGCGCCGAACGTCATGAGGTCGAGTCGCGAGGAGCCGCGCTGACCGAATCCCTGGTTGACGCGGCATCGCCCGAGCGTGGCCTGGTGGTGCATGCCATTGGATCGCTGCGCGCGGAGCGGGATGGCGAACCACTGCGGCGCTGGGGCGGTGAGAAGGCGGGATCGCGCCAGGCGGAGGGCATCTTCGCGTTCCTCCTGGATCGAGGCGAGCGCGGCGCGGGAAAGGACGAGATCATCGAGCTCGTCTGGCCGGACGTCGATCTGGACCGAGCGGATGTCGCCTTCCACCGCACCATGCTCGGGCTGCGCTCGATGCTCCAACCGGGTCGGCGGCGGAGCGAGGGAACAGCGGCGATCATCTTCCACAACGATCGCTATCGGCTCGATGCAGGGGTCATCGCCTGGAGCGACGTCGCCGAGTTCGAGCGCCTGCTTGCCGAGGCACGTGGCGCCACCCCACTCGCGGGAATCCAGGCGCTCGAGCAGGCTCGTCGCCTGTATCGCGGTGACTACCTCGACGACTGCCCCTTCTACGGCGACAGCGCCGATGTCGAGGACCGTCGCATCGCCCTGCGTCGCCGGTACGTCGACGTGCTGGTCGAGCTTGGCGAGCGCTACGCCGAGCGCGGAGATCGGCCGGCGGCCGCCGAATGCTTCCGGGACGCGCAGGCGCATGCCGACGATGAGCTTCCGCACATCGTCGAGGCGCTCGCAAAGCTGATGCTCCCACGAGGAGTCGAGCCGGCTTCATCCCGTACCACCTGATGCAGCGCCGCCTGAGCAAGGCATGATGCCCGCATGCCGCCCCAATGTTGCGAACCCGATTACGACGCACTGTTCAATGACCGAGCCGCGCGTCGCGAGCTTGCCGACTACCGACGCAACGGCCCTTCGGGCTCCACGGGCCGGCTGATCGAGCGCATCAAGATGGAGGGCGTCGAGGGCGCCTCCGTGCTCGATATCGGAGGTGGCGTCGGCGTCATCGGTGCCGAGTTGTTGGGCGCCGGAGCATCTCGCTTGACCGATGTCGACGCGTCGCGCGCGTATGCCGCGGCGGCCCACGAGGAGCTCGAGCGGCGCGGGTTCGGCGACCGGGTCACGGTGCGACGCGGGGACTTCGTGCGCATCGCCGATCAGGTCGTGCCGGCCGATATCGTCACGCTCGACCGCGTGGTCTGCTGCTATGGCGACTGGGAAGCGCTGATCGATCGGTCGAGCGAGCGGGCGCATCGGCTCCTTGGCCTGGTCTATCCGAACGATCGATGGTGGATGCGGTTGGTGGTGAGGACCGGCAACGTGATCATGCGCGTCTTTCGGCAGCAGTTCCGCTTCTACATCCATCCAGAGCGTGAGATCGACGCGCGAATCCGCGCCGCGGGCTTCGAACGGCGCTTCCACCACCGTTCGATCGGCTGGCAAACCGTGCTCTATCGGCGCGTGCCTGACTGAGGTCCGCTGTTCGGCGAGAACACGCCGCTCTTCGCGTTCCTGGCCTCACAGAAATCAGTTACATCATCGGCGTCATCGGCGTCATCGGCGGTCGCCCCTCGCCTGGGATTTCTGTGCTTGCCTTCCTATAGTCGTTTCACCCGGCGGAGATAACAACCAAGTAGCGAGCGATATCGGCCCTTCGATGGTCGTGCGTTGCACGGGACGACCGGATTCGCACGGGAAAGCGGCAAACCTCGTCGTTACCTCCACCGGGTGAAATCTCGCCGATAAGCGGCCAGCAATGGGCAGATAAGCGATCGTCGGCATGATGGTCCGCATGACGAGCAGAGAACGTCGAGCCAGTCGTGCGGCGTGGCTCATGCGCCGCGACATCGAAAAGGGAGGCGACGATCTGCGCACGGCTCGCCTTAAATCGGGTACGACGCTGAAGGAACTCGGCAGAATCGTCGGCGTCTCTGCGGCGACCATCTTGCGCACGGAGCGCGCGATCGGCCCCGGCCCGAGGCCGGAGGCACTCGCCATCCATGCCGACGCAGTCGGTCTTCGGGCACGCTATGCCCTCTATCCAGCCGATGACCCGATCCGTGACGGCCCACAGGTACGCCTGGTTCGAGACTTCCACGTAGCAATTGGGGGCCCAGCCTCAATGGAACTCGAACATCCGGTCGTGACCACGCCCGGGTCCAGCGACCGACGCGCCTTCGACGCGCTGGTGCGGTTGCCTTCTTGCCTGTGCGGGATTGAGTGCTACACCAGATTCCACGATTGCCAGGCGCAATTGCGTGCCGCGATCTTGAAGCAGCGGGATGCGCAGATTCCGCGACTGTTCATCGTCGTTCGAGACAGTCGGGCCAACCGGCTCGCGGTCACCTCCGCCGCGGATCTCATTCGCCTCAATTTCCCTCTCGGTACGCGAGCCGTGCTCTCGGCGCTCCAAAACGGTCGGGATCCAGGCGCCAACGGGCTCGTGTTCCTGTAGTCGTTTCACCGGGCGAAGGTATCGGCGAAGAAGCGATCGAAATCGGCTTCTGGATGGTCGTGCGTTGCACCGGATGACCGGATTCGCACCGGAGGGCCGACAACCTCGTCGTTAGCTTCACCGGGTGAATTCCGATCTGCTAGTCGCGAGCGTCGTTAGCTTCACCGGGTGAATTTCGATGTGCTAGTCGCGAGCGTCGTTAGCTTCACCGGGTGAAACGCGGGAAAGCTTACGAGGCGCGGCGGAGCGAACCCGAGATCATGGGGACCTCGTCGAGCGGGAGGGCCGGGGCGAACAGGAAGCCCTGGGCCTGCCGGAAGCCGAGCTCGAGCAGCACGACCCGCTGTGCCTCCAGCTCGACACCCTCGACAATCGTTTCGAGGCTGAGTTTGTTCGCGATGTGATGAATGGCGCGCAGCACCTCCTGGCGCTGCGGCTCATCGTGCACCCGCTCGACCAGGGATCGGTCGATTTTGAGGATGTCGACGGGCAGCCGGCCAAGGTACTCGAGCGACGAATAGCCGGATCCGAAGTCGTCGAGGGCGATGCGCACACCCAGATCATGGACGCGTTGCAGCTCGGTCTCGGAGCCGGCTCCGGCCGACGCCAGGGTGCTCTCCGTGAGTTCCATGATGAGGCGAGATGGCGGCATGCCGGTCGTCCGCAGCACTTCCTCGACCAGCAGCGGCAGCGCGCCGGAGCCGAGTTGGTGGGCCGACACGTTGACCGAAAGGAGCCCCGTGCCGCTCGCCAGATCAGCGACCGAATGGCGCATGACCCAATCGCCGAGCGGACCGATCAGGTCATTCGACTCCGCCAGACCGATGAAATCCGCGGGCATCAACCGCCCGAGCTGCGGATGATTCCAGCGAACCAGCGCTTCCACCCCAAGCACCGACGAATCGCGCATGTCGACGATGGGCTGGTACTCGAGGAAGAGCTGGTCCGACGCGATGGCATGCGCGAGTGCGTTGGAGAGCTCGCGGCGCCGGGCGATCGGCTCCTCCATGCCCCGCTCGAAGACCTGGACGCGCCCCTTGCCCAGCGACTTCGCGGCGTACATGGCGGTATCGGCGTCGCGCAGAAGCTCGTCAGCCGAGTCCGCGGGAGTGACCACATCGCCAAGGCCCTTACGGATGGCGATGCCGATGCTGGCCGATAGCGTCGCACTGTGACCGCGAAGCTCGAACGGGATCGCGAGCGCGGCGAGGATGCGAGCGGCCACGTCCCCGGCGTGTGCGCCCTGCGCATCCTCGAGCAGGAAGGCGAACTCGTCACCACCGAGGCGGCAGGCCGTGTCCTCGGCACGAAGCACGCCGGAGAGGCGGGCGGCGGCGAGGCGCAGCAGCTCGTCCCCGGCGGCATGGCCGAGCGTGTCATTGATGGCCTTGAAGTCGTCGAGGTCAACGAACAGCACCGCGATGGCGCGATCGTCGGTGCCGCGACGGACGAGGGCGTGGGAGACGCGATCGACGAAGAGCACGCGGTTCGGCAGTCCGGTGAGCGGGTCGTGCAGCGCCTGGTGGCGCAGCTGATCCTCGAGGTCCTTGCGATCGCTGATGTCGACCAGGATTCCCTGCACCACGGCTGGCCTGCCTTCGACATCGCGCGAGATGATGGCCTCATCGTCGATCACCCACACCACCCGCCCGTCGCGCGCCATGAGCCGATACTCCGAGCGCTGACCCTTCGTATCGGTCCGTTCCGCATCTCCCTGCTCGAGCAGGATCATGCGGTCGCGATCCCCCGGATGAATGCGTTGGATCCAGAGCGTCGGGTCGGCCGTCCATTCGTCGGCCGTATAGCCGAGCAGCTCCTCAATCTTGGTACTGACGAAGTGCCAGCGGCCGTTCTGGCCCGCATCAGCGACATAGACCACTCCGGGCACACGCTCGACCACTGAGCGGTACTGCGCCTCGGCCACCGTCAGCTCATCGGCCAATTGGCGTTCGTGGCGGATGACGCGCTCTCGGTCGGCGAGCAGCAGCGTCTGCCTGGCAATGGCGCAGACGATCACGAGGCCCAGGGCCATAGCAACAGCAATGCGAATGGGGCCGATGACCAACGTGGGCTGCGTGATGAGGGCCACGATGAGCACACCTGTCAGCACGGCGCTGCCCAGCGGCAACATCCCCCGCAGCCATGCGGCAATAGTGGCATAGCGCCGCCCATCGTCCTCATCGGCGGTCCAATGGCTTCCGCCGTGCCCGACGAGGAGCACGCCGAGCGCGACCGTCGGGTGAAGCAGGGGGCGGAGCTGTTCGAAGCCGGGCGAAAGCAAGCCAACGTAACCGATTCCGCCCAGGGCGACGCCGGCAAGCACCTCCCACGGGCCAACGAAGCGCAGCGGCACGCGCGTTGACAGATCAAGGAGCAACGTCGCGCACACGAGCCCGAGGAAAAAGGCAGCGTGGGTCATGATGCCGACGCCGGTCGAATCGGTCGCCACGCTTGCCCCAAGGACGGCAACGGCTGCGGCAACGGCAAAGAAGATCGCCCCCGCGTCAAGGTACAGCGCCGACTCCTCCACGGGTCGCATCCGGCCGTGCGCGGCGCTGAAATACGTGCCCGCCGCGCCGATGGCGATACCGAGAACGCTGTATTCGGCCAAGAGTGCCGGCTCGCCGGTCAGCAGCGCCCCGAACCGGGCGACCTCGGAGGCGAGCCACACCACGACCGAGAAAGCGATCCAGGTGCGGACACGATGCTCACGACCCGTGGTGTCCCGACACCCGCGCACGACGAGCCAGGCGGCCACGGCCGCGGCGATGACACGAACGAGCTGGCCGGACAGGTTGTCGGCGTCGAGCACGACGACGCTCGCCACCAGCGCGACGCCAATGAACGGCAGCAGCCAGGACCCGCGCAGGTGAACCGATCGTGTGAGGACCCCCTCACTCGAAACCATGGGCGACACGCACCCCCCGATGAGTTCCAGTCGCGTCAGCCTACGGGCATGCGCTCGTCAGGGGGATGGGCCGATAGTACCTTCGGCCGCGACGCACTTCATCGCGCGTAGCGAATACCCCCGCCGCGCC
>JBBSLF010000091.1:0-7192 GCA_038255505.1 Candidatus Limnocylindria bacterium | reverse complement strand
TCACCATCGGCATCTGGGCGCTCGTCGTCTTCGGCTCGATGGCCAACAAGATCACCGCGCTCGTCGAGGGCGGCAGCCAGTATTACGAGAACAAGATCACGGTCGCCGACGAGACGACCTTTGGCACGGCCCCGATCGGTCCTGGCGCGGCGGACGAGATCCGCTCCATGGACGGAGTGAATGCCGTCGACGCGCAGATCCAGCTCTTCTTCGAGGAAGACTTCTCGGGTGCGGCGTTCGGAGTACCTGACCTCGTGATCGGCGCCATCCCCGGCGCGGACGAGGGGAACGAGGAGTTCGTGCTCGACATGGCGCAGGGTCGCATGCTCACGGCGACGGACTCCGGGAACCTCGTGGTGCTTGGCTCAGACCTGGCGCGCAAGCACGACGTGGCCGTCGGGGACAGCCTGGGGATTCGCGGCACCGATTTCGAGGTGCTGGGCGTCCTCCAGCCGACACTCACCGCGCCCGACGTCACGGCGCTCATCCCGCTCGGCGCGGCCCAGGAGCTCTACGCCACCAGCCTTCCACCCATCTTCACCGATGCAATGCCGACCGAGGACCTCGTGAACTCGATCGTCGTCTATCCCGAGGCCGGAGCCGATGTCGATGCCGTGGCTGACGCCATCGAAGGTACGGTCGCCGGAACACGCACCATGACCGGCGAGGATTTCGACGCGCAGATCGGAAGCGCGACCGCGATCTTCAACGCGATCATCATCGGCGTCGCTGTCATCAGCCTCGTGGTCGGCGGTCTCTCGGTCATCAACACAATGGCGATGGCGGTCGCCGAGCGAACCCGCGAGATCGGTATCAAGCGCGCCATCGGCGGCTCGCGCGGCAGGATCGTGCGCGAGCTGGTGACCGAGGCCGGCGGGATCGGTCTACTCGGCGGACTCATCGGTCTTGGTCTGGGCGCGCTGGTCGTCTTCGTGGCCAACGAGGCCGGACGCTCGAGCGGCACCGTCCTGTTCGACCTGACCGCCGGAACGGCCATCTTCGCCCTCGTCTTCAGCACGATTCTCGGCATGCTGGCCGGAATCGTCCCCGCCTGGAGCGCCGCCCGGCTCGACCCGGTCGCCGCGCTGCGCTACGAATAAGGAGCACCCACTCATGACCGATGCACTGCTCGCGGGTAAGAACCTGCGCAAGACCTACCGGCTCTCGCGTCGCAACAGCGTCGAGGCGCTGCGTGGCGTGGACGTGTCCATCAAGCCCGGCGAGATGGTCGCCATCATGGGGCCATCCGGCTCCGGCAAGAGCACCTTGATGCACATCCTGGGGCTCCTGCACTCACCCGACCGGAATGATGGAGCGGCACCCGAGCTGCGCATCTCCGGGGCCGATGTGACGCGGTTGTCGGACCGCGAACGCACGCGCCTGCGCGCCACCTCGATGGGCTTCGTCTTCCAATCGTTCAACCTGGTCCCGACGCTGACTGCGGTCGAGAACGTGGCGCTGGCCGGCGAGTACGCCGGCTCCTCGCGTGGCCAGGCGCGAACGGCGGCTCGGGAAGCGCTCGATTGGGTCGGACTCGGCGAGCGTGCCGATCATCGGCCAATGGAGCTCTCCGGCGGCGAGCAGCAGCGCGTGGCGATTGCACGGGCACTGGTCAATGAGCCGATGCTTCTGATGGGTGACGAGCCGACCGGCAACCTCGACTCTGGCCGCTCGGCGGAAGTCCTGCAACTGCTGGGTCGCTTCAATCGGGAGCGCGGACAGACGGTCATCCTCGTCACCCATGACGCGGAGGTTGGCGAGTCCTGCGATCGCATTCTGCGCATGCGTGACGGGTTGATCGTCGCCGACGAGCGGGTCGTTCGCGCGGAGGCCATGGAGACCGCCGCCGCCTGACCCGGGTTCCCGCCAGGCCGCCCCTCATCGCGAGCGGGCGGCCTCTTCTGCTGTCCCATTCGTCGTTCTCATGGCGGACGATTCCGTCACATGGCACGGGTGGTGCCGGTAGCCGAAAGTAATGGACGTGAACCCCACCCTGGTGGGTCGCGTCACGCTCGACACGACGCGGCGCACGCTCAAATCTGGGGGAAGTGGCTTCGCGAATGCCCGAACGCGGCGCTAACGGCACCAGTGCTGCCATTTGACGAAACCTCGGACTCCGGCGACGGCGGTGCAGCCGAGCACCACGCCGCGCATGTTTGACGCGCGCATGACACCGGCGGAGTAGCCTACTACCTGAATTCAGCGGAGGCATGGCTGCCGCCGAGGTCCCGAGCCGTGCCGCCCCATTCGACGCACTCGCGTCCCAATACCTTGCCCGGAGGTTCGAACAGATGTCGGTAGCTTCCTTCCAGCCCATGCAGAGATCGACGGCGATGGCGCTGTCGCTCATCGTGTTGCTGGCCACCGTTCTCGTCGCCGCGGCGCCGGTCGCCGCCAAGCGCCCCGGCTCCCAGGTCGATTTCTGGCTGACGATCCTGCACAATAACGACGGTGAGTCGAAGCTGATCGAGCAGCTCGCCGTCGCGAACGACCCGACCACCTCTTACGCGGGCATCTCCCGTTTCGTGACCCTCGTGAACCAGCTTCAGGCAGATGCGGTGAGCGGCCGCCCGCCCACCCCCGGTGCCAAGCGGGGCGTGCTGACCCTCTCGTCGGGCGATAACTTCCTCGCCGGCGCGGAGTTCGCGGCCAGCCTCGACAAGGGCGTGCCGTTCTACGATTCCATCGCCGCCAACCTCATCGGCTACGATGCCATGGCGATCGGCAACCATGAGTTCGATTTCGGCCCCGATGTGCTGGCCGACTACATCAGCGGCGTCGACGCTGGCATCCCGTTCGTGAGCGCCAATCTCGACGTGAGCGCGGAGCCCGCGCTTGCCGCCCTCGCCGCCGCCGGCCGAATCGTGCCGAGCCACGTGGTCAAGCAGCGCGGCGAGCGCATCGGCATCGTCGGGGCGACAACCCCGCAGCTGCCGAACATCTCGAGCCCGCGAAATGTTGTGGTCAATGCGGTGGCTCCTGCCGTGCAGGAGCAGGTTGACCTGCTCACGGCGCAGGGCGTCAACAAGATCATCCTGATCAGCCACCTTCAGGACGTCGGCGAGGACCTTGCCCTCGCCGGCGAGTTGAGTGGCGTCGACGTCATGATCGCCGGCGGCGGCGACGAGCTGCTGGCGAGCGCGGGCGATCCTCTGTCCCCTGGCGACGCCAGCTCGGTTCCGTTTGGCGACTATCCGCTGTATGCGATGGGCGGGGATGGGGCCGAGATCCCGGTCGTCACCACGTCCGGCGACTACAAGTACGTGGGCCGCCTGGTCGTGGGCTTCAACAGCGCAGGCGAGGTGATCGCCGTCGACGATCCGCTCAGCATGCCGGTGCGAGTGGTCGGTGAGGGGTATCCCGACGGCGTGGCGCCGGATCCCACCGCTGAGGCGACCATCGTCGAGCCGGTCAAGGCGTTCGTCGCTGCTCTGGCGGCAAACATCCTGGCCCAATCCGAGGTGCCGCTCAACGGCCTGCGTGGCACGGTTGGCGCCGGTGAAGTAGTGCTGACCCCCGGCATTCGCAACAGCGAGACGAACCTCGGAAACCTCACGGCCGACTCCATGCTGTGGCAGGCGCAGCAGCTCGCCTCGAGCTTCGGCGTTGACGCGCCCCAGGTGGGCCTCCAGAACAGCGGAGGCATCCGGAACAACAACGTCATCCCGGCAGGGCCGATCAGCGAGCTCAACACGTTCCAGATCCTTGCCTTCACGAACTTCGTGTCGGTCAAGGAGGACATCTCGGCCGAGCAGTTCAAGGCAGTCCTTGAGACGAGCGTGTCGGAAGTCGGGAACGGTCGCTTCGGACAGTGGTCTGGCGTGGAGTTCACCTACACGACCGCCAACCAGGCACGAGCGATCAATCCGGACACGTGCGAGGTCGGCGTTGAGGGGGATCGCATCCAGGATGTGTTCGTGGAGGACGTTCAGATCTTCGACGACGGCGTTTTCGTCGGGCCTGCCGACTGGACGGTCGACCTGACGACGAACGACTTCACGTTCCGAGGCGGTGACTGCTACGACTTCGGCGAAGGTGGCTTCACCACGCTCGGAGTCACGTACCAGCAGGCGCTGGCGAACTACCTGGTCAATGGCCTTGGCGGCCTGATCACGGCGGCGCAGTACCCGGTGACGCCACCGGCCCCGCCGCAGCGGATCATCCGGCTCTAGGAATTCGTCGACTGACCGATGGGCCGGTGAGGCGCTTCGCTTCGCCGGCCCATTGCCATCTGCCTACCGTCGGCGCCGTTCCGCCAGGAGCGCCGCCACCTCGCGGTCGCTGACGCCGAAGCGGCGCAGCGCGTGGCGAATGAGCTCGTTGCCCAGCTCTCGCTCGGCGACGACCACGCGCGCGACGCCGAGTCGTCGAAGGTCGGCTTCTTCGGCCTCCGAGTGCGCGCGAGCCACGATCTCGACGCGCGGATTCCGCATTCGCGCGTAGGCAACGGCCTGGCGGGTCGCCAGCGCGTCCGGAATCGCGACGATGACGGCGTGCGCATCGGTCACCCGTGCCTGGTCCAAGACCGATGGAGCGCCCGCTTCCCCATAGATGATCGCCGCTCCGCCGATGCGCGCCTCGCGGGCGAGCGCGTAGTCCCCGTCGACAGCCACCCAGCCGAAGCCGCGGGCCTCCAGGACGCGTGCCACGGCACGGCCGACGCGCCCGTAGCCGAGGATCACGGCGTGGCGGCGCAGTCCCGCGGCCGGCTCGTCGCCAACCAAGGCGGGATACCTTGCGGCGGCGTCCAACCGTGTGCCCAACCTTTGCGCGCCTGCCAACAACGGTTCGGCGGTGAGAATGGATATGACGACGGCGCCCATCGCCAGGCTGAACGTGTCGCGCTGGACGGCCCCGACCGCCAGTCCCGCCGAGGCGAGGACGAAGCTGAACTCGCCGCTCTGGCCGATGAGCGCGCCGGAACGCAGCGCGGATGACGGCCGTTGACCGTCGAAGTGCGCCAGCGCAGCGACGGGAAGAGCCTTGCCCAGCGTGATGATCACCAGCAGGCCGAGCACGACCGGCCAGGCTTCGATGATCGCCGCCGGCTGGAGCAGGACCCCGATCGAGACGAAGAAGAAGGTGCTGAACAGCTCGCGCAACGGAACGATCTCGCCCAGCACGCTGGCGGTCAGGTCCGAATCGGCGAGTGCCAGCCCGGCGACGAAGGCGCCCAACGCCACGCTCACGCCGAGTGCGCTGGCGGCGAACGCCGTGCCGATGGCAATCACCGCCACGCTGATCACGAACAGCTCGCGCGATCGCAGGCCGGCGATCATCCCCAGCAGACGCGGCAGCAGGCGCGAGCCTCCGATCAGCACCAGTGCAACGAAGCCGAGCGCGATCGCCACGCGACCCATCAGGTTGATCAGCGGCTCCTCCTCGCGGCTGCCCAAGGCGGTCAGCGCCACGACCAGGACCACGGTGATGAGGTCCTGCACGATCGACACGCCCAGTGCGGCCCGCCCATACGATGTCGTGTGGAGTGCGCTCTCGCCGGCAACTTTCACAAGCACAACCGTGGAACAGACCGAGACGGCGCCGCCGATGAAGAGCGCCTCCACCAGGGACCAACCGAGGAGCAGACCGGTGCCGGTACCGATGCCCATGGTGATCGCAACCTGGATGGGCGTTCCCGCCAGGATTCGCGCACCAACCGAACGCAGCTCGCCGATGCTGAACTGCAAACCGATGCTGAACATCAGCAGCGCGACGCCGATGTCGGCGAGGGCCAGCACTTCCTCGCGGTCCGCCACGAAGCCAGGCGTGGCCGGCCCGACCACGAGCCCGGCAGCGACGTAGCCGAGCATGGGCGGCAACCTGAGCCGATGCGCCAGCGCGCCGAGTGCGAGCGCCGCCCCGAGCGCCACGAGCAGGGTGAGGCCCAGGCCGGTCATTTCTCGGGGCACGGTTCGGGCGGCATGGGCGGATCATACCGGCCGGAACGCATCGGCTAGACTTGACCGGTGGGGTGGGGTTCGGCGCCGGACCCATAGCATCGGCGCCAAGGTGGAGGCTGCGCAATGCGTGGCCTCTTGTGCCGCAGGGAGCACCATTCCTTCCGATGGACGACCTGACCCAGATCTCGATCCAGCTCGTTCTCGTGGCCGCCAAGAGATGACGCTGGTTCGCCCGTGTGCGTCCCCTGCACCTCCTCCTCGCCGACGACCTTCACGATCACCACGCTGAGGGAGTGACGTTGTGAGGAGCGCGGTTGCCGGGTAACCGATGGGGGCGCTGCTACACTCAGCGGCGAATCTGAGGACGAGATCCGGGCACGCGCCGCTGTCCGTAGTCATCGGCGCATCGAGGTGGAGACTGCGCGCGCGGCCTCCGCCTTTGTTATCCCGGCCCAACAGCAGCAGGACCGATGCAGATGAGCCTGATGGCCACGATCCTCGCGGCCCTCGCGGCGGGCGCGGTTGCGCCGCTGCTGGTCGGGCGCGCGCCGAGGATCGCGGGTTGGGTCCTTGCCGTCGTTCCCGCGGCCATCGCGACCTGGCTCTTCGCCCAAGTGCCGCGCGTGGTGGACCAGGGCCCAATCCGCGAGACCGCCGACTGGGTCCCCGCGCTCGACCTGCGCGCCTCGTTCCAGCTCGACGGGCTCGGCATGCTGTTTGCGCTGCTCATCAGCGGTATCGGGGCGCTGGTGGTGATCTACGCCGCGGGCTACCTGGCGGGGGATCGGCGGCTCGGCCGCTTCTACCTCTTTCTCTTCAGCTTCATGGCGGCCATGCTCGGCGTCGTCTTGGCCGACAATGTCCTGCTCCTGTACGCGGCCTGGGCACTGACCGGCATCACCTCCTATCTGCTCATCGGCTTCGACAGCCATTCGCCGGCGGCACGGCGGGCTGCACTTCAGGCCCTGATGACGACCTTTGCAGGCGAGCTTGCCCTCCTTGCCGGAGTCCTGATGCTCGCGCAGGCGGGCGGCAGCTATGAGCTGTCGGTCCTCGTCGAGCGATCCGAACGGATCGCCGCGGATCCGCTTTTCACGCCGATGGCGGTGCTGCTCATCGCCGGCGCCCTGACGAAATCCGCCCAGTTCCCGTTCCATTACTGGCTGCCGAACGCGATGGAGGCGCCAACCCCGGTGAGCGCCTACCTGCACTCGGCGACGATGGTGAAGGCCGGCGTCTACCTGCTTGCCCGCATCAGCCCGATCTTCGCCGGCACCGAGCTGTGGCTCTGG
>JBBSLF010000090.1:0-7335 GCA_038255505.1 Candidatus Limnocylindria bacterium | reverse complement strand
GCCATGCCCGAAGCCGATGGGGATGCCGCCTGATGCGTGTCATCGCCGGTTTGGCGCGGGGGATGCCGCTCACCGCGCCGCGGGGTCGCGCCACGCGGCCAATTACCGACCGGGTGAAGGAGACACTCTTCGGGATCCTGGGAGAGTGCGTCCCGGACGCGCGCATGGTCGACCTGTATGCCGGAAGCGGCGCGATCGGGATCGAAGCATTGTCGCGCGGGGCGGCCTCGGTCGACTTTGTCGAGCAGGCAATCCAGGCGCTCACCGCCCTGCGCGCGAACCTCGAGCGGACGCGCCTGGGCGCCGATGCCCGCGTCCATCCGGGTGAGGTCGAGGCATTCCTGGGCGCTGGTGAGCGCGGGCCGTGGGACCTCGCCGTCCTCGATCCGCCGTACGAGCTGTCTGCTATCGTGGCGCCGCTTCGCGGCCTGCTGCCGCACATGGATCCGGGCGCGACGGTCGTGCTCAAGCACTTCTGGCGAACCGAGCTGCCGGAGGTCGAGGGCCTGGTCAATGACCGTCAGCGACGATTTGGAGAGACGATGCTCACCTTTTTCACTGTGGAGGGCACATGACGCGGGTGGCGGTCTTTCCCGGGTCCTTCGACCCGATGACCAACGCGCATCTCGACGTTGCCCGCCGCGCGTCGACCCTGTTTGATCGCCTCGTCATCGGTGTGCTCAACAATTCCAGAAAGGCGCCGATGTTCAGCGTCGAGGAGCGAGTTGGATTGATCGAGCGTTGCGTTGCGGATCTTGGCTCGCACGTGAGCGTTGCCGCATTCGACGGCCTCACCGTCGACTTTGCGAAGCACCATGGCGCAGGCTTCATCGTGCGAGGCCTGCGCGCGGTGAGCGATTTCGAGGCTGAGCTTCAGATGGCGCTCACCAATCGCAAGCTGGCCCCGGATATCGACACCACGTTCCTCATGACCGCGCTCGAGTACGGATACGTGAGCTCATCGCTTGCCAAGGAGGTCGCCCGCTTCGGAGGCGACGTTGCGCCCATGCTTCCGGTCCCCGTGGCCGACGCGCTTGCCGATCGTTTGGCGTCCGAGCCACGCGTATAATCCCGCGGAAGGAGGGCCCTGCCACGGACATTATCTTTCTCGTCGAGCGCCTCGAGTCGCTGGTGGCGACCGGGAAGAAGGTGCCCCTCACGAATAGCGTCATGCTGGACCAGGCCGCGGTGCTCGAGCTGATAGACCAGTTGCGCGTCTCCGTTCCCGACGAAGTACGGCAGGCACGACGCATCACCGAAGAGGCCGGGCGCATCACCGAACGCGCGAGCGAAGAGGGGAACGGCATCATCGCCCGTGCCCAGGAACAGGCTGCTCAGATGCTCGAGGAACGCGAGTTGGTGAGAGCTGCGCAACAACGGGCCGCCGAGATTCTCGATCGTTCGCAGGACGAGGCGCGCGAAGTGCGTCGCGGGGCGGATGAATACGCCGCCGGGGTCCTCATCCGGCTGGAGGGCGAGTGCATCAAGGCTCTCACCAGCATCAAGCGTGGCATCGATATGCTCGATGAGCGTCACCGACCGCAGTCCGACGGCGGTGGCGGACCGGTGCTGACGGCCGATGCGATACCCGTCGACGAACCGGAGCAGGCCCGCAGCGCTCCACGACGATGACCTCGTTCAACGTTGCCGGGCTTCTTCACGAGCCCCCCGGGCTGACGCGTGATGTCCGGTTGCGCGATCACTACCTCAATCTCGGAACGGACGTGGAGCTCGCAGGCCCGCTTGATGCCGACCTGCGATTTCATCGCACGAATCGCGGGATCATCATGCGGGGTGAGGTGCGCGCTCCGCTGCGCCGTACCTGCGCGCGCTGCACCGATTCCTACGTCGAGGATGTCCGGGTCGCGGTCAACGAGGAATTCCTGCCGACGCTGGATCCCGAGACGGGCGCTCCGCTCCAGCTGGAAGAGGGCGAGGATGCCGCCGCGCTTCGCATCGACGAGCACAACGAGGTTCAGCTCGACGAGATCTTTCACGATGAGCTGGCGCTGACCGAGCCGATGCACCCGCTGTGCCGCCCGGACTGCCCCGGCCTGTGCGTCGAATGCGGCGAAAGGGCTGACGTCGGAGACCATACCCATGGCGGCCCGGAGATCGACCCGCGCCTCGCTGGCCTCGCAGTGCTGCTCAAGGATCGCAACGGCGATGGTTCCTGACCGCGATCGTCCGAGGGGTGAGATGGTCTCCAACGAGATTGCGGCTATACTGCGGCGTCCCGTTTTCATTTCTTCAAGGAGTCACGCGTGGGCGTCCCCAAGCGAAAAGTATCCAAGGCGCGCCAGGGCGAGCGCCGGTCGCATCTGGCGATCAGTGCGCCGCCGCTCGTGGAGTGCGATCACTGCCATGAGCTCAAGCGCGCGCACCACGTGTGCCCGACCTGCGGTTGGTACGCCGGCCGCGAGGCGGTAGCGATCGAGCCGGTCGCCCCGGTCGAAGGCCAGCGCTAACCAGAATGCGCATCGCGGTCGATGCGATGGGGGGCGACAACGCCCCTCGGGAGATCGTGCGCGGCGCCATTGACTATGCGTCCACCAGCACCGACGAGGTCATCCTCGTCGGTGATGTGCCGCGCCTGGAGCGCGAGATCGCCGACTATGCGAAGGCGAGCCCAGCCAACATTCGCCTCGTCGACGCGCCGGAAGTGATCGAGATGGGCGAGCATCCAGCCACCGCCCTGCGCACGAAGCGGCGGGCCTCGATCGTGGTCGCCACCGACCTCGTGCGTGATGGAGAGGCCGATGCCGTCGTGAGTGCCGGCTCGACGGGCGCAACGATGGCCGCCGCCGTGTTTCGATTGGGCCGCATCTCTGGCATCGACCGGCCCGCACTTCCGGCCCACATGCTGACCGCCACCGGGCCCGTGATGCTGCTGGATGTCGGTGCGAACGTCGATTCGGATCCAGAGAACCTGGTGCAGTACGCCGCCATGGGCAGCATCTTCGCCGAGCACGTGCTGCATGTCGCCAACCCGCGCATCGGGCTGCTCAACATCGGCGAGGAGGTCGAAAAGGGCGACACGCTTGCGCGCGCGTCGCACGAGAAGCTCGCGGCCGCCGGTCTCCATTTCATCGGTAACGTGGAGGCCCACGAGATGATCGCGCACCGTGCGGATGTCGTCGTGTGTGACGGCTTCGTCGGCAACGTCGTCATCAAGTTTTTCGAGGGTCTGACCGGCTTCATCTTTCGCGCCATGAAGGAGGACCTCAAGCAGGGGCCGATGGCGCCGCTCGCGCTGTTGGCTCTGAAGCCGGGCTTCGACCGCCTGAAGGCGCGCTTCGACTACGAGGCCAATGGGGGATCCCCGCTGCTCGGCGTCAAGGGGGTGAGCATCGTGACCCACGGCCGCGCCGAGGCTCGCATGATTCAGAACGCCATCCGCGTCGCCTCGGAGGCGGCGCAAGCACGTGTGCCGGAGCTCATCGCCGAGTGGACGCGAGATCACCCCGCCCTCGTGCATCGTGGCGTGCGTTCGCGCATCGCCGCACGACTCCACCGCGAGCGTGCCTGACGGTGGCGGCCGGCACCCGACGTTCATCGCGCCCATCGGCGGCCGGCCTGCTTGCCCGACGGCTGGCGCTGCTGGCGCTGTTCGAAGAGGAATTTCGCCCCGGAAGTGCGGGCTCGGCGCTCGAGCGGATCGCGACTGAGCGCGACGTTCCGGATGCGGTGCGGGCCCACGCGAGCACGATCGTCAGCGGCGTTGGCGATCACCGTGCGGACCTCGACGCCCGTATCGCCCACGAGGCGCCGCTCATCCCGGTCGCGGAGCTCGGTCGCGTCGAGCGCACGATCCTTCGGAGCGCGATGTTCGAGGTGCTATACTCCGCCGCGACCCCGAGCGGGGAGACGATGCGTGATGCCGTGTCCCTCGCCCGGATCTACGCTGGCGATGCGGCACGACGCCTCGTCAATGGCGTGTTAGGAAGCGTTTCCAGATCACCGGGTGGAGGAGCCTCACGTTGACCGACGGGACCACGTACGACCGACTCAAGAAGATCATCGTCGAGCAGCTTGGCGTCGACGAGGAGGAGGTCACCACGACCGCCTCGTTCGTCGAGGACCTGAATGCCGACTCCCTCGACCTGGTCGAGCTCATCATGAGCCTCGAAGAGGAGTTCGGGATGGAGATCTCGGACGAGGATGCCGAGCGCATTCAAAAGGTTTCCGACGCCGTCGAGTACATCGAGGAGCACCAGCAGTAGGCGGAATTCGCCCATGGATGCTGGCCGCGCGCCTGACGGGGCGTTGGATGAGCTGGTCGAGCGACTCGGTATCGCGCCGCGCGACCCGGAGCTCTTCGGGCAGGCCTTCGTGCATAGCTCGTATTACAACGAGAATCCGGCGGGTCTCGCGGGGCACAACGAGCGTCTGGAGTTCTACGGCGACGCGGTCATCGGCCTGGCGGTCAGCCGGCTGGTGTTCGATCGCTATCCCGATGAGGACGAGGGCTTCCTGACCGCGCGCCGCGCGGCTCTCGTCAACCGCGACGCGCTGGCGGCCATGGGACTGTCACTCGGACTCGACCACCATCTGCGGCTCGGGCGTGGCGAGGCGGAGGCCGGCGGGGCAACCCGGCCATCGGTCGTTGCCGGCTGCTTCGAGGCACTGGCGGGCGCTCTGTCCCTGACCGAAGGGGCTGCGCGAACCGACGAAGTCCTGGTGCGCCTGTTCGAGCCACGGCTCGAGGCGCTGGCGGATATCGCCGGCCCGCCGAAGTCGGCGAAGTCTCGGCTACAGGAATGGACGCAGCGTCACCATGGCAGCAAGCCGGTCTACCGATTGAGCGGAACCAATGGTCCGCCCCACGAGCAGCAGTTCCTGGTAGCCGTGGTCGTCGATGGCACGGTCGTCGGTGCGGGATCCGGATCCAGCCGCCAGCGAGCCGAGGAGCATGCGGCCCGCACGGCGCTCGATGAGCTCGTACCGGCGTCAACCGACTCATGAGCCGCCTCAAGGAGCTGCGGCTGCACGGGTTCAAGTCGTTCGCGGACCAGACGCGCTTCGTGTTCGAGCCGGGGGTCAACGCCGTGATCGGGCCGAACGGCTCCGGCAAGAGCAACATGGCCGATGCCGTGCGATGGGTGCTCGGTGAGCAGTCGAATCGATCCCTGCGCACGCGTCGAGCCGATGACGTCATCTTCGCCGGCTCGGAGACGCGGCGACCCCAGGGCATGGCCGAAGCCATCCTCACGCTGGACAACGCCGATGGCTGGCTGCCGATCGACTATGCCGAGGTGAGCGTGGGGCGGCGAGCATATCGCTCCGGCGAGAGCGAGTACCTCATCAACGGGGCGCGCGCGCGGCTGAAGGATGTGGTCGAGCTGCTGGGCGAGGGGCGTCTCGGCGCGAACGAGCTTGTTGTCGTGGGCCAGGGCACGGTGGACTCCGTGCTGTCGCTGCGCCCGGAGGAGCGGCGGCAGCTGTTCGACGAGGCGGCCGGGGTGAAGTCGCTCCAGGTGAAACGGAACGAGGGGTCCTCGCGCCTGGCGAAAGCGCTCGACAACCTGACCCGTGTCAGCGATTTGGTGGGGGAGCTGAAGCCGCAGGTTCGACGCCTTGCCCTCCAGGCCGAGCACCAGCAACAGCACGACAGCCTTGGCGCGCGGGCGCGTGGACTGGTCACGGTCCAGCATCGCCGCCGCGACCAGGCGGCGCGTGATGCCCTGGGCGAGGCTCGTCGGGCCGCCGCCGCCGGGGAGGCGGCGCTCGACGCCTTCCGTGAGGCGCAGGAGGCCGGGCGGCAGTCGGTGTCCGAGGCGGAGGCGGCCTACTGGGAGGCCGATGAGGTTTCGCGCGCCGCGGCGACTGCACGCGAGGAAACCCGAGCCGCCGTGATTCGTGCGGAGAGCCGGCTCGAATCGATTGACGCCCGTCTGCGGGAGGTCGTCTCGACCCTCGATCAGGAGCGGGCCGAACTGGCCGATTCTGAGGGTGCGCCAACGTCTCGCGAAGACGACTCACTCGATATGGAGATCACGCCGGCACTGGCCGAGGCGGCGCAGGCCGAGGAGGGATGGCGGTCCGCCGTCGCGGAGCTGGCCATGGCCGATGAGGTGCTGCTCGCTGCGGAGGAGGCGGTCGCATGGGTGCGATCAAGGGACAGTGACCAGATTGCCGCTGCAGCGCGAGCCTCGGAGGAGGACGCACGTCATCGGATGCGTCACGAGCAGGCCACGGAAGAGCGAAGTACGACGCACGCGGCACTGGCCGCGGCCACTCGGGCGCAGGAGACCGCCCAGCGGGTGATGGATGTTGCCCGGGACGACGCGATCCAGGCGAAGGCACGCGCCGAACGCGCCCTGCTCAAGCGGGACGACGCGCAACAGATCGCCGACGAGACGCGCCAGGAAGCCATGCGCATCAGCGAGCGGCTGGCCGCCATGCGCGCCGAGCTCGACGCGGTGGCCGAGCCGCACGACGCCGCATCGCGGCTGGGCCGCCGTCTCGCCTCGGCTGGTTGGAAGACGCTGCTCGATGCGGTCGATCCGCCGGAAGCGTCGTGGCCGGCCGTCGAGGCCGTCGTGGGCGGCGAGCTCGAGGCAGCGCTGATGTGGGCGGACGGCGACCCGACCGCGGAAGTCATTGGCGCCCGCGGCTCGGCTCGGCTGTTGACGTCCGGGCTTGACGTGGATGCTGGCGAACGGGAGACGGCGCTCGAAGCGGTCGGCGCGCAACGGACATTGGCCGACTGGATCGGCCCAACCAGGGCGCCGCTCGCGTTCCAGCGGACTGTCGTGGCAGCCGATGTCGCAGCGCTGCTGCTGGGCTGGCGAGATCTGCCTGCGGGCTGGGCGGCCGTCACGCCCGCAGGCGACCTTGCTGATGCTCGCGGATTCGTCGTCCTTCGCGGTGACGCTGATCCTCCGGGCGGCGCATCCGCGCGCTCGCACGCTCGTCGGCGCGACCTCCACGACGCTGTCGTGACGCTCGAGCGAGAGGCGGCCGATGCCAACCTGGGCGCGCATGAGGCTGCCGAACGTCTGCGCGCCATGCGCGACGCTCACCTGGCCTCGGCCGGTGCGCACGAGGAGGCCGAACGCGCGGCGCGGCGGTCGCGCGATGAGCTGGACGCCGCCGACGCGGACGTGAAACGGCATAGGGACCAGCTTGCCCGGCTGGATGCCGAGCTGGCGACGTTGGCCGGACGGGAGCGGACCGCCGATCCGGCTCTGGGGACGACGGCCACGGCGGACGAGCTGGTGCGTCTCCAGGCGGCGGCGGGCGAGGCCCGCACGCTGCGCGACGCCATGGCGCGCTCGCGCGACGCGGCCCGTGAGCTCTGGACGGCGACCCGCCACGCCGCCGAGGAAGCCG
>JBBSLF010000089.1:0-7391 GCA_038255505.1 Candidatus Limnocylindria bacterium | reverse complement strand
CGACCCGCTGCTCGTCATCAGCGTGACGCCATTGGAGCCTCGCATCACCTGGTTCGGCCCCAGGGAGGCCGACTTCAGCCATGGCTTCAAGAACCGGATCATGCGCTTCTTCGGCGGGATGATCCCGTACAACCCGGAGAAAACGACGCTGACCAGTGCCGTGCGCGCGGTTCGCCGCGTCTTCGAGGCCGATGGCGTGCTCGGCATCTTCGCCGAGGGTCGCATCGGCTTCCGAGAGAGTGAGCTGCTGCCGTTCGAGGATGGCGCCGCCGCCTTTGCCGTGTCCTCCGGCGTTCCCGTGGTGCCCTGCGTCATCGTGGGCTCGACAGACCTATGGTTCCGACGTCGGATCGAAGTCCGCTTCGGACCAGCAGTCCATACCGATGCCGTCCGCGGTCGCGCCGCTCGCGAGGAGCTGTTCGCCCGCATCCGCGTCGCGGTGGCCGCAATGCTGCCGGCGAGCGAACCGCGAGTGCCCCGTCGCCGTCCGTTGTCCTTCCTGACGGACATGCTCAATGGCGCCGATGACATCGCCCGTCGGCGCGAGGAGCGGTAGCATCGGTCCAGCATGCTTCCTGTCATCTGGACCCTGTTCGCCGTGCTCGCCGTGGGCGGCTTCATCATGATTGCCGCCTACTGGCTCGACGTGCAGGAGCGACCGGACCTGAGCGTGCCTGCCCGTATCGGCTGGTCGGCGGCGGTGCTGCTCTTCCCACTCTCAATCCCGGCCTATGCCTTCGCCGGCGGCCCGGGCTGGCCGACGTTCTTGCGCTTCGCGAGCCTCGTGCCGGCGGTTGCGATCGCCCTCTTCTTCGGCTTCGCATTCGGCGTCTTCCGTTGAGGCTGCGCGCCGATATCCAGGCCATCGCTTGCCTCGCATGGTGGACGCCTCCGGCGTGGGGCTGCTATAACCTATTCCGCTGCCCAGCAACCAAGAAATTTCGGGAGGAACGACGGTGCGGAGCAATACCAAGCGAGCCTGGGGGCTGGCCCTCACGCTATCGCTGACGATCTGGGCGCCAGCAGCAGCCAAGGCACCCTTCGACGATGGCGCGACCGATGGCCACCAGCATGGAGGCACCACCGGCCACCTGCCTGGGAGCGTCGATAACGTGACGCTGGTCGGACAGCTCACCGTGGCCGATGCCGCAGAGGGCAAGATCGGCGACGTCGCGGTGTGGGGCGAGTACGCATACCTCGCCTCGTACGCGCAAGGCACCTGCGCCGGACCCGAGCGAGTTGCCGACGGCGGCGTGTACGTGGTCGATATCTCGGATCCGGAAGCGCCCGTCGAGGTCGGCTTCATCAGAAGCCACCAGGACACCTTCGTCGCCGAGGGAGTCCAGGTGCTCGGCATCGACACCGCGTCCTTCAGCGGCGATCTGCTGGTTCAGAACAACGAGGCCTGCGGGAAGAATTCCAAGGGCGGATTCTCCCTTTTCGACGTCACGAATCCGCTGAAGCCCAAGAAGATAATCGAGAATTACGGGGATTTCACGGTCGGTGGCGCACGGGTTCGTCCCCACAACGCAAATGAGATCCACAGCGCATTCGCGTGGCAGGATGGTGAGCGAGCCTACCTGGTGATCGTCGATGACCTCGAAACTCTCGACGTGGACATCTACGACATCACCAATCCGAAGAAGCCGCGCATGATCGGCGAGTTCGATCTCAACGAGACGTTCCCGCAGATCACACAGCCCGGATCGGGCGTGCTCGGTTCATTCCCCGGCTCCTTCCTCCACGACATGGTCGTCAAGGAGATCGACGGCACGCAGACCATGTTGCTCTCCTATTGGGACGGTGGGTACGTCGTGCTGGACGTTGACGACCCGGCCAACCCGCTCTACATCGCCGACAGCGACTTCACCGTGCCCGACCCGGAGCTGTTCCTGCAGACCGGGGAGGAGCGCGAGCCTGAAGGCAACGCCCACCAGGCCGAGTTCACGCTGTACAACGATTACATCATCGCGGCCGATGAAGACTTCACCTCCGCCGGGACCGAGGTGACGACCGATGACGGCGACGCCATCGATGGCGGTCAGGGCAGCGACACGCCGCAGATCGCCGTCGGGGACAGCATCGCAGGCACAGCCGTCTACGTCGGACGTGCCTGCATCGGTGACGATGCCGTACCGCCACCTCCCGCGGACGACGGGTACATCGCAGTGACCGCACGCGGCTCCTGCACCTTCTCTGAAAAGGTCGCGAACATCGAGGGGGCCGGCGGCTACGACGCGGTCGTGGTCGTCAACCGCGAAGGCGCATGCGGCGCATTCGGCATGAGCGTCGAGGGCGGCATCCCGACGGTCTCGATCGACCGCGAGACGGGCTACGCCCTGTTTGACGTAGACGGGTTCAACCCCGAGGAATGCCTCGCCGGGGGTGACACGCTCGAAGGCAGCCTCATCCCTGGGCTGGCGGTGGGCACACTGGGCGACGTGGTGACGATCACCGCCTTCTTCGACGGCTGGGGCTACGTCCACCTGTTCGATAACAATGCGGGCAAGCTCGCAGAGCTCGACACCTACGCCATCGATGAGGCAATGGATCCTGCGTACGCCAGCGGTTTCGGCGATCTATCGGTGCACGAGGTCGCGACCTCACACGTCGATCCGAGCCTCGCCTACCTGGCGTACTACTCCGGCGGCTTCCGCGTGATCGACATCATCAACGACCAGATCGTCGAGGTCGGACACTACATCGCGGAAGGCGGCAACAACTTCTGGGGCGTGGAAGTCTTTGAACACAACGGGAGGGAGCTGGTGGCTGCCAGCGACCGCGACACGGGCCTCTGGATCTTCGAGTACACGCCCTCACCGTAGCTTTCTAACGAAACCATTCGGCAGAGGCCGGCCTTCGGGCCGGTCTCTGGCCATCCCACCCTGAGAAATGCGCCTCGAGACGGTCCGCCACGCTCACCGCCGACGTACCGCGCATCCGCGTACCATGCACATATGACCAGCCAGACCGATACTTCCGCCGCCACCGACGCCGCCATCTCCTACCTGCGCGAGCATGACGCCGAGCACCTGGCGCAGCTGGACGATTTCCTGCGCATCGAGAGCGTCTCCGCCGATCCGGCGCGCGACGACGACGTCCGTCGCGCCGCGCACTGGATCGTGGACGAGCTCACAAGCCTGGGGATCGAGAAGGCCACCATCCACGAGACGAGCGGACACCCGATCGTGACCGCGGAATGGATGCACGCTGGCGATGACGCGCCGACCGTCCTGATCTACTGCCATTACGACGTGCAGCCTGCCGATCCGCTGGACGAGTGGATCAGGCCGCCGTTCGACCCCCGCCACGAGGACGAGCGCGTCTATGCGCGCGGCGCCGGCGACGACAAGGGACAACTGTTCATGCACCTCAAAGCGGTCGAGGCATGGATGAAGACGGCTGACGGGCTGCCGCTCAACCTGCGCTTCTTCTTCGAGGGTGACGAGGAGGTCGGCTCGGAGCCGGTCGAGCAGTTCATCACCGACCATGCGGACCTGCTGCGCGCCGACGTCTGCGTCGTGTCCGACGGCGACACCTTCGACGACGACGGCACGCCGGCCATCGGCTACGGCCTGCGCGGGATCGGGTACTGGGAGGTCAAGGTCCAGGGCCCGCGCCAGGATGTGCACTCCGGGCAGTACGGCGGCGGGATCGACAATCCGGCCAACGTCCTCGTCCGCATGCTCGCCTCGCTCGTTGACGGGGACGGCCGTTTTACGGTCCCGGGCTTCTACGACAAAGTCCGCGACCTTACCGATGAGGAGCACGCCGCCTACGCGGCGCTTCCCTTCGACGAAGCTTTATGGGCCGATGAGACCGGCGTCCCTGGCCCGATGGAGGGCGAGCGCGGCCACCCGCTCCTCGAGCGCCTCTCGGCACGTCCGACATTTGACATCAACGGCATCTGGGGCGGCTACTCGGGCGACGGATCGAAGACCATCATCCCCGCCTGGGCGGCGGCAAAGATCTCGACACGCCTGGTGCCGGACCAGGACTTCCGCGAGATCGAACAGTCGGTGAAGGCGCATCTCGAATCGATCGCGCCGCCGACCGTCCGCGTCGAGGTCAAGACCATCCACGGCGGCGCCCCGGTCGTCACGCCACTCGACCATCCGGGCGTCGCGCCCGCTGTCCGTGCCCTCGAGGCCGGATTCGGCAAGGCACCGCTCTTCCAGCGCTCCGGCGGCTCGATTCCGGTGGTCGCGGCACTCGACGCGCACCTGGGGCTGAAGACGCTCATGGTCGGCTTCGCCAATCCCACCGGCAACTTCCACGCGCCGAACGAGTGGATGAGTCTGCGCAACCTGCGCGACGGGACGGTTTCGCTCGTTCACCTCTGGGCGGAACTCGGCGCGATGCGCGCCTCGGACCTGCGCACCGACTGAGGGCCGCAGGCGTATGTCCTCGCCTAAGGGCACACCGGGCACTGAACCCGGAACCTGTCCTCGCGGACGGACACATTCGGCGCATTCGGCCTCGTCCATGCCGTACGCCGTCATCGGGCAAGGATAAAGCCGGGTTAAGCCCCGCGTGTGTCCGCCCGGAAGGACATACCGCCAATCAGCAGGTTGACGTCCGCTTCCCAGCCCGCGTACCGTACGCCGCGACATAGATTTCAGAGGTTTCAGCCGCCCCGTGCCCGACACACGAACCCCGTCTCACGATCCCGACGATCCCTGGTTGCCACTCGGCGCCGCATCACGCCTGGTCGGCGTCGGACCGGACACGTTGCGGCGATGGGCCGACACCGGCAAGGTCGACAGCTACCAGACGCCGGGCGGTCATCGGCGTTTCCTGCGGTCGAGCCTGGAAGCCATGATCAACGCACCGCGCCGCCAACGGTATGGCATGGAGCGGCTGTCGGACTCGACGCAGACGATGGCGGGCGAGCTGCATCGGCGCATGCAGCGCACCGGCTACGCGGGACAACCCTGGCAGGCCCGGCTCTCAGCAGAGCAGCGCGATGAATTTCGCCGATGGGGGCAGCGCACGTTCCAGCTGGTGATCGAGTATGTCGCCGCGTCCAAGAAGGCTGAACGCCAGATCCTGCTCGATGAGGCCGAGAAGATGGGCGGCCTGTACGGGTCGGAAGCCTCCGGCGCCGGACTCACACTCGCCGAGACGGTCGAGGCTTTCCTGTTCTTCCGATCGCCGGTGCTCGACGCCATCACCGGGCATCTCCGCCGTCGCTCGGCCGAGGTGTCCGACGTGACGACCGCCTTCCATGAGGCGAACGCCGCGATCGACCAGGTGCTCGTTGCCCTCGTCAGCTCTCACCGCGAGAGTCGCTGAGGAGCTACTCGACGATGTAGAGCTCGGTGGAGGTAGTGTTGAGGCGCTCGCCGGCTGATTCGGTGCAGATCACGATGTCCTCGATCCGGGCCCCCCACGTGTCGGGAATGTAGATCCCGGGTTCGATGCTGAACGCATTGCCGGCCACGAGCGGGTCGGAATTCGAGGAGACGATGTAGGGCTCCTCGTGCGTTTCCATCCCGATCCCATGCCCGGTCCGATGGATGAATGCGTCGCCGTAGCCGGCCTCGCCGATGACGTCACGCGCGACGGCGTCGATCGCCGCCGCCGGCACGCCGGGCCGCACTGCCTCGCAGGCCGCACGCTGTGCCTCCACCAGGACAGCGAACAGGGCCGCAAACTCGGCCGGCGGTTCGCCGACGAATGCCGTGCGCGACGTGTCGCTCGCATATCCGCCAACGGTCCCTCCGATATCCAGCACGATCGAGTCACCCGCCTCGATGCGCCGATCATCGGCCACGTGGTGAGGGCTCGCCGAATTTGGACCGGACGCCACGATCGCGAAGCCGGCTTCGTCGTGGCCCGCATCGATGAGCAGCTCACGGATGCGACCGCTGACTTCCTGCTCGGTACGACCCGAGAGCCGTTCACCGGTGATCGCCAGCATCGCCATGTCCGCGGCCGACGCGGCAGAGCGCAGGCGGTCGATCTCGTCGGGGGTCTTGATGGCGCGCAGTGCGCTCATGGTGTTCCCGGCGGCCACCATCTCGGCGGGGTCGAGTGCCGCACGCAGGCGCAGCGCGAACCGGGCCCACATCTGATCCTGCACCGCCACTCGCAGCGCGCTGCCCACGAGCGTCTGCACGAGGCGTATCGGATCATCGGTCTCGTCCCAGGCGATGATCTCCAGATCGTCGGCCAGATCACCCAGCTCGTGGCGCGCCAGCGGCTCCTCGAGGCGCGGCAGCACCAACGAAGCATCACCATCCGCCGGCACGACCAGGCAGGTCAGGCGTTCCATCGCGGGCGCGCGGTACCCCAAGAGATAGGCGTAGTCGGGCGACGGCGTGATGAGGAGGGCGTCAAGTCCGTGCTCGGAGGCCGCCTTCGAGGCGCGCGCCAGCCGCTGGCGGTGAACGCCGCTCGCGAATCGAGCCGAGGTTGGCGATGCGTTGGTCATCCACAAAGCCTACACCGATGGGGTCATATGTCCCGATTGACCTGGGTGGCATGATGGATGCGCTATCCGCGCACGTGTGACAATGTCATACGCTCACGGAGCTGGAAGGAAGCGGCAGATGAGCGACAGACGACCCATCGTCGCCGCGGCAGCGGGTGCCGCGCTGCTGGTCAGCGCCCTTCCCGCCGCGCCGCTCCACGCTGCCGACCCGACGACAGACGCACGCGAACAGCTCAGTCGCGACCAGGGCGGTACCCCGAACGACTTCGTGCTCGTGTACGAACGTCCGCTCTCGACCGATGCCATCGGCGAGCCGATGTGGGCGGCCAAGTTCATCGATCAGCGCACGGGCGAGATCCACAGCTCGTATCGGTCCGCAGAAGGCGCCGTCGGCTCGGTGACAGTCCTGGAGCAGGCGGTGAAGCGATCACTGGATGTGCTTCCGCAGCTGGATCGCAAGGCGGATGCATCATTGCTCGCCGTCGTCGGGAACGTTGCTCCGGCAAGGGCCCTGCCCGTGGCCGTCTGGCTCGACGTCGACACCTCCGACACCGGGGCCCCCGTTCAGCAGGCGCATCCCGAAGTCGAGTGGCTGGCCGGTCGCCCGATCGTCGGGACGCTGGAGCAGGCACGCACCATCCGCGGCGAGCTGTGGGAGGCACGCAGCGGCGCGTACGCCGCTGCGGCCGAGGCGTTCCGGGCGCAGATCGAACATCTGGGAGGCACGGTCGCCTACGCCAGCACGTCGGCGCCCCTGGTGTTCGTCGATCTTCCGGCGGGAAGTGTCGCCGCCGTGGCAGAACGCGCCGAGGTGCTCAGCCTGGGACTTGAGAGCACGTGGCGCACGTCAATGACCTCGGCCGGCCCGGGCGTCGGGGCGAACTGGACCAGCGGAAGTGGCGACCAGGGCAACGGGGTTCGCGTCGCCGTGGTCGAGTATCACAACGTCGCGACT
>JBBSLF010000088.1:0-7454 GCA_038255505.1 Candidatus Limnocylindria bacterium | reverse complement strand
GGGACCTGACCCGCTTCAACGAGGCCCCCGCTGTCACCTTCCCGCCATCGTCCGAACGAGACGACGCGCCCGCCGAAGGCGTCGAGGGCGGCGAGACGCTGGCCGACAAGAGCCGCCCGCGATGACGAAGATCGATCCCGAGACTCGGATCCCCGACCCGATCGAGCTGGATCGGCTGGAGGAGGAGCGCCTGCGTGCCGCCGCCGGCATGGCGCCGATGCGCGCCACCGGGGGCGAGTACGCCGGCTTCGACCAGGTGGGCATCCCGGATCGGCCTCCCCAGACCGATCGCGAGCGCGAGGTGTACAGCCTCGAAGAGGGCGAGATGCTCATGAACATGGGGCCGCAGCATCCTTCCACCCACGGGGTCATGCGGCTGGTCGTCAAGGTCCGCGGCGAGATCGTGGTCGACGTCGACCCGGTGCTCGGCTACCTCCATCGCGGCATCGAGAAGCTGTGCGAGAACGCGACCTACACGACCGTGCTCACCTACGTCGACCCGATGGACTACCTGTCCACCATGCACAACGAGCATGCACCGGCCATCGCGTTCGAGAAGCTGTACGGGATCGAGCCGCCGAAGCGGGCCGAGTACATCCGCGCCCTGGTGGTGGAGCTGAACCGCATCTTCAGCCACGGCCTGATGATGGGCTTCCTGGCGCTCGACATGGGCGGCATCACGCCCATCCTGTACGCGTTCATCAACCGCGACGAGATGGTGGACCTGCTGAGCAGCATCAGCGGCCAGCGCATGCTGTTCAACTTCTTCCGCGTCGGTGGCGTGAACTTCGACACCAACGACGAGTTCCTCAGCCGCCTGGGAACCTGGCGCGGCAGCGTGTTGAAGAACATCGAGATGAACGAGCGGATGATCACCGACAACGAGATCTTCCGCGCCCGCACCATGAATATGGGAACACTGACCGGGCGCGACGCGATCGCCCTCGGCGTGACCGGTCCCAACCTCCGGGCCAGCGGCGTGCCGTTCGACGTGCGCAAAGCCCACCCGTACTCCATCTACAACGAGCTCGAGTTCGATGTCATCACCCACGAGTCGGGTGACTCGTACGCGCGCTACCTCCAGCGCATCGCGGAGATCAAGCAGAGCATCCACCTCATCGACCAGATCATCGACAAGATGCCTCACGGACCGGTGCAGGCCCAGGTGCCTGGCATCATCCGGCCCCGCCCCGGACGCGCCTACGCCGCCATCGAGTCGCCGCGCGGGCTGTACAGCGTGTACTCGATCAGCGACGGTGGGCCGACCCCGTATCGGTTCCGCATGCGCGATCCCAGCTTCATCAGCCTCCAGGCCATCCCGAAGCTCATGCCCGGCCGACTGGTTGCCGATACCATGGCGGTCATGGCGAGCTTCGACCCGGTCATGGGCGGCGTGGACAAGTAGCCGGTGGACTCAGAGATGGATTCCTAGCGATGGATTGGGAGCTGCTTCTCGGCATCGGCCGATTCCTGCTGGCCACCACGCTCCTGCTGGTGCTCACCATTCCCACCGCCTTCATCATCATCCAGATGGAGCTCAAGGTGATCGCCAGCATGAACCTGCGGCTGGGCCCCAACCGAGTCGGTCCCGGCGGCATGTTCCAGAGCACGATCCATGGCTTCAAGGTGCTCGCGAAGGAGGACACGATCCCCGACCAGGCCGATCCCCCCACCTTCACGCTCGCGCCGTGGATGGTGTACATGGCGGCCGCCATGAGCATGCTCGTCATCCCGTTTGCGCCCGGCGCGATCGCCGCCGACTTCAACATCGGCATCGTCTACTTCTTCGCCGTCCTGGGACTCTCGGTGGTCGGCCTGCTGGTCGCGGGTTGGGCCAGCTACAACAAGTACTCGCTCCTCGGCGGCCTGCGCAGCGCGGCCCAGATGGTGAGCTACGAGATCCCGCTCACGCTATCGATCGTCGGAGCGGTGGTCCTGGCCGGGACGCTGAGCTTCAGCGAGATCATCGAGTGGCAGCGCCAGCACGGATGGCTGCTGATCTGGCAGCCGATCGGCCTGGGGATCTTCTACATCAGTTCGCTGGCCGAGGTGAACCGCACACCGTTCGACATGGTCGAGGCGGACTCCGAGCTCGTGGCCGGTCCGTTCACGGAGTACTCCGGCATGCGATTCGGCTTCTTCTTCTTCGCCGAGTACGTCGCGCTGTTCATCATGAGCGGCATCCTGGTCAGCCTGTTCTTCGGTGGCTGGCTGGCGCCGTGGCCGTTCCCGGCGCAACTGGGCGGATTCGCCGGCACCCTGTACGGCATCTTCTGGTTCTTCCTCAAGACGTACATCTTCGTGTTCATCGCGGTCTGGCTGCGTGCCACCCTGCCGCGCGTCCGCGTCGACCAGCTCATGGGCATGGCCTGGAAGGTGCTTCTGCCGCTCGCCCTCGTCAACCTGTTCGTCACCGCCATCGCGGTGGTGGTGTTCGACCTATGAGCCGATCCGACCGTTGCGAAGGAGTTCGATAGTGGCCTTTCCGGGATCCGGTATCGCCAAGGGCATGGCGACCACGTTTCGCAACTTCTTCGCGCCCAAGGTCACGCGCCAGTACCCGGAGCAGCGTCCGGAGATTCCCGACCGATGGCGGGGCCGGCTCGACCTGATCTACGACCCGTTCGGCGAGCACAAGTGCGAGGTCTGCTTCCAGTGCGCGCAGGTCTGCCCGGTGGAGGCCATCGACATGAGCGGGTTCGACTCACAGGGCAACCGGATTCGCTACGGAATGCCGGAGATTTACGACGAGCGCAAGGATCCGAACGCGTATCGTCGCGCCGGCCTTGCCGCACGGCCGATGCGCAACGCAGCGCGCTGGGACGAGGAGATTGACACGCTTTTCGTCGACGAGACGGTCGACGGCTTCGGTGGCCGACCGGAAGCCCTGGTCGCGATCTTCCGCGCGGTCGAGAACCGCTATGGCTACCTGCCGGAGCGCGCGCTGCGCCGGATCAGCGACCGGATGACGATCCACTGGGCACAGGTCTTCGGCGCCGCCGGCCTGGGTGGCTTCCGCCTGCTGCCCACGACCGGCCATACCATCACGGTCTGCGACTGCGCCTCCTGCCGATTCACCGGCGGCGATCGGCTGCTGCGGGCCATCGAGGACGAGCTCGGTATTCGTGCCGGCGAGTCCACGCCGGATGGGCGCTTCACGCTCGAGACGCGCAGCGACATCGGCTCCGGATCGTTGAGTCCGGCGCTGCGCATCGACACGCTGGTCTACGGTCCGCTCGACACCGACGACGCCCTTCATCTGATCAATGAGCGCCGCGCGGCGGCAGCGGCACACGGAACAGCCAGCTGATGGCCGGCGCCCTGTCGCCCCAGATTCGTATCCTGCCCGGCGGCGAGCATCGGCTATTGACCGACATCGGTCGAGTCGATCCGAGCAGCCTCGCCAGCTATCGCGAGCATGGCGGCTATGCCGCGTTGGAGCGGGCGGTCACGAAGCTCGCCCCGACCGAAGTGATCGCCGAGATCGAGGCTGCCGGGCTGCGCGGGCGCGGGGGCTCGGGCTTTCCGACCGCCACCAAGTGGCGCGTGGCACGCGATGCAGCCGGCGACCGAAAGATCGTGATCGCCAACGTCATGTCGGCCGACCCCACCGACCTCGGTGACCGGGCGCTGGCCGAGGGCAATCCGCACCTCATCGTCGAGGGTCTGCTCATCGCCGCCTACGCGGTCGGTGCCAGCGAGGCGATCATCGCCGTGCGCCGCGACTGGACCGATGCCATCGATCGGCTCCAGACGGCGGCGCGCGAAGCGACGGATGCCCACCTGGCGGGCTATCTCGTGCTCGGGACCGATACGAGCATCGCCCTCAGCGTGTGGGAAGGCTCCGGAGCCTACGTTGCCGGCGAGGAGACGGCGCTGCTCAACGCGCTCTCGGGCGACCGCGGCATGCCTGCCATCCGGCCGCCGTATCCCGCGGCGCGTGGCCTGCACGATGCCCCCACGGCCGTCCAGAATGCCGAGACGCTCGCGCATGTCGCGTGGATCCTGGCGCACTCCGCCGAGGCGTTTGCGTCGGTCGGCAGCGAGGCAAGTCGAGGAACCAAGCTTGTGACGATGATGGGGCGCGTGGCGCAGCCCGGCCTGATCGAGGTTCCATTCGGCACGCCGCTCATCGACCTGCTGGCCATGGCCGACGGCGGAACCGGCACCACCAAGGCGCTCTTCATCGGCGGTCCGGGCGGTGGAGCCCTCGATGCCGGCTCGCTCAACACGACCTACGACTACGAGTCGCTCGAGGCGGCCGGCGCCATCGTCGGATCCGGATCGGTGCTCGTTACCGACAGCGAGACCTGCATGGTGGACACGGCACGCTTCTTCCTCAACTACAGCGCCAGCGAGGCGTGCGGCAAGGCCATCCCGTGCCGCATCGGGACGAAGCGCCTGGTGGAGGCGCTGGATCGCATCCTGGCGGCGACGCCGCGGCCGAACGACTTCTTACTGCTGCGCGAGCTCTCGGCGAAAATGAGTGACACGGCGCTCTGCAAGCTCGAACGGCTGGCGCCTGGACCGATGCTCACCACCCTCGAGCGCTTCCCGGAGGAATACCGAGCACATGCCGAGCGCGGCGTATGCCTGGCCGGTGCCTGCCGGGTCAGCGAGATGCCACCCCTCCTGGAGCCACTGTCCGGCCTCAGCTCGGCGACCGACGCCGACCACCGCTAGAGTAGAACCCATGGGCTTCGGAACGACGAACGGCGACGCGGCCGGCAACGGTAACGACACTTCGGGGAACGGCAAGGACACCGCCGATTACACCCCGATCTGGCCGATGGTGCCCGGTACCCGTGAGATCGGGGTCACGATCAACGGCCGTCAGCTCCAGGTCGAGGAGGGTCAGACCATCCTCCAGGCCTGCCGCGTCCTGGGCATCGACGTCCCGACCCTGTGCTACGAGCCCAAGCTGGCGCCCTACGGCGCCTGCCGCATCTGCGCCGTCGAAGTCGAAGGGCGCGATGACACGCCCATCAGCTGTGGCACGCAGATCGAAGAGGGCATGGTCATCACCACCCACTCCGATCGGGTCATCGAGAACCGGCGGATGGTGCTCGAGCTCATCTTCAGCGACCACGACGCCTACTGCCTGCCGCCGTGCCAGTTCAAGTGCCCGACGCGGGTCGACATCCCGGGCTACCTGAAGCAGAACACGCTCGGCAACTGGGAGGAGGCGACGCGCATCCTCAAGCGATCGCTCCCGTTCCCCGCCATCCTGGGCCGCGTCTGCCCGGCGCCGTGCGAGACGCATTGCCGGCGCGAGGAGGTCGACACCGCCATCGCCATCCGTGACTCGCATCGCTACTGCGCCGACCGCGTGCTCGAGGTCGACGCACCTGCGCCGATCCCGTGGCCGAAGGAGCCGCCGAGTGGCCGGCGCGTGGCAATTATCGGGTCCGGTCCGGCCGGCATGACCGCCGCCTACTACCTCCAGCTGCGTGGCCATCAGTGCGACGTGTTCGAGGCCGACCCGGAACAGGGCGGCATGCTGCGCTACGGCATTCCGCAATACCGCCTGCCGAAGGGATGGATGGACCGCGAGCTCAACCATGTGTGGGAGCTCGGCGCGACCTTCAAGCCGAACATGCGCCTGGGGCGAGACTTCCACCTCGGCGACATCATCGACGACTACGACGCCATCTACGTCGGCATCGGCTGCTACAAGAGCAACGAGCTCGGCATCCCCGGTGAGGGCGCGGCCGGAACGGTGAACGCCCTCGAAAACCTGTACAACTCGACCCGTGGCGTACCCGTTCCCCGCCTGAAGGACGCGAAGGTGGTCGTCATCGGCGGAGGATTCACCGCCATCGACTGCACCCGGACCAGCGTGCGCCAGGGTGCGGCCGAGGTCACGCTCGTCTACCGCCGCGACCTCAAGGACATGCCCGCTGCCGACGAGGTCCACGAAGCCATCGAGGAGGGCGCGCGCGTCATCTTCCAGGCCGCTCCGACCCGCATGGTGACCGATGCCACGGGCAAGATCACTGGCGTCGAGTTCCAGCGCATGAAGCTCGGGGAGCCCGACGAACAGGGCCGTCGTCGGCCGGAGCCGATGCCCGGCACAGAGTTCATCGTCGAGTGCGATACCGTGCTGGGGGCCATCGGCCAGGGACCGGAGCTGTCGTGGATCGAGTCGGAGCCCGAGGTGATTCGCACCGGACTCGAGGTCGACCGCCGCGGCAACCTCGTGGCGGAAGAGCACATCTTCCGCACCAATGTGCCGAAGATCTTCGCTTCCGGTGACGTTCGAACCGGTGCCGCGACCGTGGTCGAGGCCATCGGCGAGGCCCGCCGTGCGTCATACGCCATGGACTACTGGCTGCGCGGCCACGACCTCGACGACCCGCAGGTGCGACGCGTCGTCACCGAGCCGCAGCCTAACTTCCTGACGATCGTGCCCTTCACTGATGACGTGAAGGAACCCCGCGCCATCATGGGAAAGCAGGAGGCGGACGAGCGCAAGGGCAACTTCAACGAGTACGAGTTCGGCTACACCGGCGACCAGGCCATGGCCGAGGCGTCACGCTGCCTCCAATGCACGTGCGAGGCGATCGGCCACTGCGACCTGCGCGAGGCCGCCATCGAGTACGAGACGACGCTCAACATGGCGATCGATGAGCGCTCGATCCAGGACAACCCGTACGTCGGCGCCAACCATGGCTACGGCCGCGACGAGACGCACTCCTTCATCCTGCGCGACTACTCCCGATGCATCGACTGCGGACGATGCGCCCAGGTCTGCAAGGAGATCGTCGGCGCCGGCTGCTACGACTTCATCGGCAAAGGCTTCGACTCATTGGTCACCACGGCGGACTTCGTCTCTCTGAACGAAACGCCCTGCGTCTCCTGTGGCCGATGCGCGGAAACCTGCCCGGTCGGCGCCCTCATGCCGCGGCCGCGCATCCTTGAGACCTACCAGCTCGACGTGTCCCGCTGCATCTTCTGCGGAATCTGCGCCGATGCCTGCCCGTACGACGCCCTGCGCTGCGGCCCCGAGTTCGAGTTCTCCGAGTATCAGCGCGACCTGCCCATGCTCGACATTCTCGAGATGTCCGACCGGGAGCGCCCCACTCGCTAGACCGATGCGGCTACCGGTCCTTGATGGTCCGAACTGATCTGGAGGACCGCGGGCGATTGGGGTTGCACGGGGCGCCACTTATGTGGACGAACGGCGGGCTCACACGTCGTGGGTTGCACCGAGTGACACAACAGATCGTCGAGCCTCGGTTCCTTCGGATTTAGTCACATCGGGTGCAACGGGAGGCTCACGAGCCGTGCTCGCCGCGCAATGCGCATTGCCCCTGCGCTAGAATCGGGCACGGTCCCGAAGCGGGGCCGTTGAGCGCTCGACACTTCGCATCGGAGCACCGACCCTGGACATTTCCAGCGTCCTTTTCTTTCTGCTCGCCTTCGGCGTGGTCGGCGGCGGATTGGCCGTCGTC